>NZ_CABSJB010000002.1:0-170505 GCF_902477955.1 uncultured Turicimonas sp.
ACCTTTTAGATAATCGGCAAAGACCACTTTTCCGGCACGGACTGCTTTAACCGGGTGCTCTTCATTGACGCTGAATACTACGCCTTTCCAATTGCCCATGTTCTTATCTGCGGCACGTTTTTGGCCGTAAGATGCGGCGACTTTTCCAAGAACAGGAATACCGGAAGAGACGAGCACAAGTCCGCTCTGTGCCTTTGGTGCGCTAGCCGCAACCGCTTTTTCTGTCGTGCCTTTCTTTGCGACAGGAGGACGATAAGCCGTTTTCTTTTGATTCTGCAGCTTCGTCACTAAGCTGGCGAGACGTTTTTCGTCTTGCTCAAGTTTCTTGAGCGTTGTTGCCTTCATCGCCAAATCTTTTTCCAACCGAACAACCGTCCTTTGGCGTTCTCTTCTTTCACTTACCAGTTTTTGTTGCTGCTGGCGTTCGCTGCTGACATTATTTCGTAGCTTTTCTCCGGAAACTCGAGATGCATACACAACTTTTTCGAGTTGTTTTTGCTGCTCTTCCAGTTTCCTATAGGAAGTCTCAGAACGCTCCCTTAAAAGTTCGAGCAAAGCCTCAGCCCTAGCTTTCTGATGCGGATCGCTTTTCCCAAGCCAGTCCGGAGCGTCTTGAAGACTGATCTGTTCCAAGCGTTGTTTGTCGATTTCGCTCAAGATTTTTCTTTCCTGAGCCATTGCGTCTTCGATCTTTTGCTTTTGGCGAAGCTGGTTGCGAAGATCTCTTTCAACAACACGGCGCTCTTTCTGCAGATTTTGGAGGTTTTGCCGTACTTTTCCGATTTCTTTTTCTGATTTCTGCAGTTCAGCCTGGATATTTGTTCTGTTGGTCTGAGCCTCAGCCATTGAGGCCTGCAGCTTCTCGATTTTTTGCTGCGTATTACTTCTTTGTTGAGAAACTTGACTAACTGAAACATTCTTTGAGGTAGAAGAGGTTCTCTTTTTAGTTGTTTTTTGCTGAGAAGAACGTTTCGTCGCGGTTTGTTTTTTTGCGGTTGTTTTTTTAACCGTCGTTTTCTTTTTAGCGGCCGGCTTCTTTTGGACGGCCTTTTTAACCGTTTTGGCTTTCTTTTGACTAGAAGATGACGCGGGTTCCGGACTCGGAGCCGCGAAACCTGTTGTCATCGTACTAAACGAGAATGCTGCTGTCAGCAATAAGACAGCAGCCGTTCTCAAAACAACCTGAGTTTTCAGTTTACTTTCCTGCCTTACCTTGTGCAGCCACTGCAGCCATTGCGTTTTTAATGGCTTCTTGGTCGCCGAGGTAGTAACTCTTGATTGGTTTCATGTTCTCATCTAATTCATAGACAAGAGGAGTTCCCGTCGGGATGTTCAAACCAACGATGTCTGCATCGCTGATGTTGTCCAAATGCTTAATCAAAGCACGCAGGGAGTTGCCGTGAGCTGTAATTAAGATTTGCTTGCCTTCGCGGATCTTCGGAACGATTTCATTTTCCCAGTAAGGAACTACTCTCTTCACTGTATCTTTGAGGCATTCCGTCAAAGGCATCAGTTCCGGATCTTCTAAGCGATAACGAGACTGGTTAGCCGGCCACATCGGGCTTTCCTTGGACAATGCCGGAGGCGGAACGTCGTAAGAACGGCGCCAAATCATGACTTGTTCGTTGCCGAACTTTTCAGCCGTTTCTTTCTTGTTAAGTCCTTGAAGAGCACCGTAGTGTCTTTCGTTCAATCTCCAATCTTTGATAACAGGAAGATAGAGTTGGTCGAGCTCGTCTAAAGCAATGCAAAGTGTTCTGATAGCTCTCTTGAGCACTGAGGTGTAGCAGAGATCAAAGACAAATCCCTGTTCCTTTAACAGCTGTCCGGCCAATGCGGCTTCTTTACGGCCTTTTTCGGTCAAATCAACGTCTACCCAGCCTGTGAAACGGTTTTCGAGATTCCACTGGCTCTCGCCGTGTCTCATCAAAACGATTTTGTACATATAGTTTTCCGAAGGAAATTGAAAAATGAATTTCCATTTTACCAGCGCTTTAACTCAAGCCTAGTATTTACGGCCATCTCTATCTTCTCAAAAATAGAAGTTATGCTCCTTCCCAAGAACTAGGCTATTGAGAACCACGCAAATTTAGAAAAATTCTTCTCTATTCTTCTCGCTTATTAATTGTCTTGAGCCACGCCTCGGCTTGATTTGGAGAATATACGCTCTGCGTAATCGGATCGGCTTTAAAAGAATCGTCCTTGGAAATGACCATAGTCAGCGCTTCGGTCGCCAGCTGTGCCATAGTAACGTACCAAAATTGACCGGCAACCGTCGGGCTATAGAGGTCTCCTGACTTCTCTAACAGACCGGCTTTAATCCATTGATCCATCACCGGCTTCAAGGGCTTTTCGATGTCAACGTTGAAATTGTCGCCAATCTCACGCAAGTTGAAAGGTCCTGATTCCACGCTACTGGCCAATGTCCGCATTAACGTCCAATGCTCTTGAGGCTTCATCATGACAAAGACCGGCTTGAGTCCTTTTTCAACCATCTCGCTCCACTTTGCTAGTTTGCGTTCCTGCATCCAGCTATATCCGAATAATTTACCGCCCGCGCCGCAGCCAAACGGCAGACAGTCGGAAGGACCTTTTGCCAAGCGGTTATAAAGATTACGTTCCAGCGGCGTTTTAGCCCAATGCGTGTTGGTCAAACGATGCCAATCCGGATGGGAAGAAAACTTCTCAACGCTTTCTGCATACATATCAGCAGCTTCTGCCAAAGTAGCTGCAGGCTCGCATAATCCGGATTTAATGCGGGTATTCAAAGGAGATTTTTCAAAAACGTTCAGCTGATAACAATCAACCCCGTCAATCGGAAGCTCAGCGGCAATTCTCAAATCCTCGGTCCACACCTTTCCCTTTTGTCCGGGAAAGCCGAAGAGAAGATCGATAACTACTGCAAGATTGTCGTGTTCACCGAGTTCTTCTAAACGATGAATAATGAATTCGGGAGAATCCAGCCGCTGCATTTCACGACGGATCTCCGGATTAAATGTCTGGACGCCGATAGATAGACGATTTACACCTCCTTCCAAGCAAGCCTCAAGTTTTTCATCGGAAAAACCATGTAGACGGCCTTCAAAGGTAATCTCGCAATCTTTTGCAAGAGGTAAGTTTTTACGCACTGCGCCAAGGATCTTCCTGATATCGGAAGCCTCGAGAGCTGTCGGTGTTCCGCCTCCGAAATACAGAGCCTTGATAGGTGCGGAATTTTGTGCAGCTCGGCCGTTCCAGAGTTCAAATTCCTTTATGAGAGTGTCCGTGTATGCATTTGACGCTTCTTTCGAGTAAGGATTCTGGTAGAACATGCAGAAAAGACAGCGGCTTTCGCAAAAAGGAACATGAACATAAGCAATTCCTTCTGTTTTTCTAGGTTCAAACGACTTCTTCTCCAGAAAGTTTCGTGCCGAGTTCCATAACATCGGAATCCCGAACGGACCTGCATGAACCGTTGCTTTTGCTGGAAAAGCTTCGTGTAAGGCATCGCTTTCATCTGCAAAGAAAGCTGAGTAGCTCTTCTTCTTAATAAGCATGTTTTTAAGAAGTTGCACTCCCATCTCAAATGACGCCATGATGTTCTCCTTGGTTATTTTTCAGTCGTTCATTCTGGAATAAGATGATATCGAGAATTATTCGCAATAATGTTTTTCTCTCTTCATTTTTCTCATCTTCCAGTTCCGGGTATCCTCAGAGCCTAGAAGTCAGTATCCGTCATCAGGCCTCGTCCTCATGGTCTTTCCTAATTTCTTCTTCCAAAAATTCCCAAAACTGCTCGGCTATCTTGGACAGAGACTTATTCTTTTTCCGAATCAGAACATGGTCCGAGATCATTTCCGGCTCAATCCGCACAAAGCGCAATCCCGGACAGCTCCGATTGGTAAAACTGCCTTCGATACATAGCGATACACCTAGACCGTTTTGAACCATGGCTGTTGCGTTAGGTAGAAGATTATGTAAGGCAACAATCTTCAGATCTTTCTCCGAAACTCCAAGCCATTCACAAATCTCCTCGATAACAATGTCTCTTGACGGCAGAATTAATTCCAGAGATGCCGCTTCTTTTTTGGAAAAAGCGAGTCGTTCCTCTTCAACAGAGTCTTCCTTCACTACCAGGCCCCACCGCTCCTTTATCTTTAACGGAACACTTTTATATTTAGCGACTTCCACCGGCTCTATTAGGACGGCAAGATCCAGTTTATCGGCATCTATTTTTTTCTTAGCTCATCACCAGTCGCAGAATGAATATGAAATCTGATTCGAGGATATTTTTCGCGGAACTTCTTTATTTTTTTCGAAAGGTAATCCATCACGGAGCTTTCAACTACACCAAGCACAACAGTGCCGCCAAGTTCGCCCTGCTGGGAAAGTTCGCGTTTGGCCTGTGCACTCAGTTCAAGGATTTCTTGGGCTCTTAACTGGAACAAATAGCCGCTTTCCGTAAGTGACAGACTTCGAGTATGACGATTCAAAAGTTTACAGCCGAGCTCCTCTTCCAAATCTTGAATTTGCCGGGAGAGTGCCGGCTGAGACAAATAAATTTCTTCAGCTGCTTTTGTTATGTTGCCGGTCTTACAAACAGTCAAAAATGCTTTTAGAACTTTGAGATCCATAGCCTTTAGGTCATTTATGAATTTTATGCATTATTTCTATTATAAATTCTCATTGGAAATAATTGACTCTATTTCTTAAACTAATCATACGGTTAGACCTACATCCATAGCGACAATTTTTAGGCAGGAAACAAGGAGTTCAATATGCCAAAATTTTTCAGACGTCATCTATTACTTGCATCAGTTGTCGGTACAACAGGATCCTTGGCCTCGTCGGCACCGCTTCCTGAAGCTTCAATTTCTTCCGACGAAGACCTCCTTAAAATTAAAAATCGCCTACTCTCTTTGGACTCGCGCGGAAGTACGCTCACTGTTGAAGAGAAATTCATCTCTCTGCTTGCTGTATGTGCTGCTCAGGCTCTTGAAACTCAAGCCCGCAAAATTGCTTCCGATGCCCTTAGAGCCGGAGTAAAACCACTGGTTATCAGAGAAGCCGTGTACCAAACAGCTCCTTATGTTGGAATCGGACGAGTGGAACAAACAATGCGAGGCGTCAACGCCGCATTTAAAGAGCATCACATTGAACTTCCTCTGCCGTCCCAGACCACAGTCACTGACAACAACCGACTCGAAAAAGGCATTGAAGTCCAGACGGCAATTTTTGGCGATACCATTACTCAAATGCACAAAAATACACCCGACAATATGAAGCCGCTGATGATTGATGACTTATCCGGTTACTGCTTCGGAGATTTTTATACTCGAAGCGGCCTGAATATTAAAGAAAGAGAATTAGCTGTTTTCTCCTGCATTGCCGCGTTAGGTGCTTGTGAGCCTCAATTAAAGGCTCATGGGGCGGCAAATCTGAAAGAAGGATACACAAAGCAGAATCTCGTTGACGCGTTACAGATCGCTCTCCCTCTCAACGGCTTTCCAAGAACATTAAACGCTCTTGCCGTTGTTAACGGACTTTAGGAGTTTCTCATGAAAAAATCACTCATCCTTCTCTCTATCATCCTCGGCCTCCAAGGATCGATTGCATCTTCCTCCGCTCTTCCAATTCATTCCGATTTAAGTCCGGAAATGACAGCCGCAGTCAGCGCTCCGCTGTCTAATTTTTGGCTTCAGACCCCACAAACGATAGAAGATTGGGAAAACATACAAAAAGGCTATGTTGCTTCGGCCACAGTCAGTAACCTCAAACTGGCTAAATCACTTGAAGTACAAATCTTTGAAGAAAAGATGAATGGTATCCCTGTCTTTATTCTTCAGCCGAAGCACATTAAGAAGGAGGCTGAGAATAAAGTCATTCTCTATTTTCACGGAGGCGGCTACGTTCTGGGACACGGACGTTCCGGACTTGGAGAGGCTCTTTTAATGGCAGGCCTGGAAGGCTATAAGCTTGTTTGTGTCGACTACCGCATGGCACCTCAACACCCCTTCCCAGCTGCTATTGATGACGCCCTAACAGTCTATAAAGCTCTTCTTGCTCAATACAGTCCACAAGACATCGCGGTTTTTGGAACTTCGACCGGCGGCGGAATGGCTCTTATTCTGCCTATCCAGGCACATCAAAATAAACTGCCTATGCCTGCTGCAATTATCGCTGGTACACCATGGTCTGAGCTTGGCAAGAAAGGCGACAGCTACTTCGTCAACGACAAGGTTGACAATATTCTCGGCACATACGACGGCATGATTGATGCCGCGGCCAAAGCCTACGCCAATGGTCATGACTACCAGTCTCCGTTGCTCTCACCGGTTAACGCTTCCAATGACACGTTAAAAGCGTTTCCTCCAACCTTGCTGATTTCCGGAACTCGTGACTTATTTTTAAGCAACACCATCAGAATGCATCGCAACTTACTGAAGAACAAAGTACCTGCAGACTTGATTGTCTATGAGGGGCTTTCACACGCTCAATACTATTTAGTCCCCAAAGCGCCGGAAACGAAAGAGCACTACGAATTTATGGCTAACTTTTTAGACAAGGTTTGGACAACGAAACCTTAGAAGAAGCTCTCTGGGCTAAAAACGACTTACTTTCAGAGAAAGAAAATGAAACGCAGGAAACTTTTAAATAGCCTTGGCATGCTGAGTCTTCTCAACATTGGCAGTCATTTGGCCTCTGTCCTTCATGCTCAAGAAAACTTCTTAGCCGGCACGCCGATTGCGAACATCAGGCTTCCTCATCTGACCGAAGATAAAAACGCGCCGATCGTCTTCTACAGTCCTATTGTTTCTTCTGAAGCCATGCTCAAGCTTCTAGAAGCTAGTCAGTACAAGGTCTCCGGCAAAGTCGGAATCAAAATGACGTTCTCCAACGTCCGAGACAGCGCAGTAAAAATCGATCCGATGTTAATCAAGCCTCTCATTGAAAATGTTAAAGGCACCATGATCGACAGCAACTACTTTGACGGCGCCCGCAGCAATACACAAGCTCATTTGGCAACCGCAAGAGCAAACGGCTTTGACAAGGCCGGTCCAATCGACATATTAGACTCGGAAGGCGAGATTGCACTTCCGGTAAAAGGAGGTTATCACCTCAAGACATTTATCACAGGAGCTAAGCTCGCTGACTATGACTCTCTAATCTCGGTCGTTCGTTTCAAAGGACATAATCTTCCTCGCTATGGCGGCTCAATGAAAAATCTTTCCATCTGCCTGGGCACACCCAAAGGAGCTGCTCAGATCCACAGCGGAGGCCAAATAACTGACTATTTCTCATCTGCCGGAGAAAAGGTCACCAGTGAATCTATGGCGGATGCCGTCAAAGCTGCACTCGATTTCAAACCAGGCCGGTGGATTTTCTTCAACATCATTGATTCGCTTGAGCCTCAAAGACGCGACTCGTGCGACGGAGCAAAGAATATCGGCAATATCGGTATTCTTCTCAGCACCGATCCGATTGCCTGTGATCAAGCCGCAGTGGACATTGTCTATGGCTTTGCACCTAACGAACAAACCAGAATACAGTGGGAACAAGAGCATTTTGTCGAGTCTCTTGAGATGGCTGAAAAAATTGGCGTTGGTACAACTCATTATCGTCTTCAAGTCGTCCGCACCAATAAGTAATGAACGATTATGAAAAAAATTCTTTTGGTAACAATATTTAGCATATTAACTTTCAACACTATGGCACAGGAAAAAATAGTACAGACAGCAGGGCGCTCCCAACTCGGCGACTTCGCACCTAAATTTGCGGAACTCAACGACAATGTCCTCTTTGGCGAAGTATGGAGCCGCACCGATAAGCTTGATCTGCGTGACCGCAGTTTGGTCACGATTACATCGCTTATTAGTCAAGGTATAACTGATAATTCGCTCATATACCATCTCCAGTCGGCAAAGAAAAACGGAATTTCGCGCTCTGAGATTGCCGAAATCATTACTCATATCGGTTTCTATGCCGGTTGGCCGAAGGCTTGGGCGGCGTTTAACCTCGCCAAAGGCGTATGGACGGAAGAGGCGCCTGATGGAGATGCCAAAGCCGCTTTCCAACGTGAGATGATTTTTCCGATAGGCGAACCGAATACAGCCTATGCGCAGTATTTCATTGGCAACAGCTACCTCGCTCTTATATCGACCGAGCAGGTTCCCATAGCAAATGTCACTTTCGAGCCTCGCTGCCGCAACAACTGGCATATCCACAAAGCGACAAAAGACGGAGGCCAGATGCTTATCGGCGTCGGTGGCCGCGGCTGGTATCAAGAGGAAGACAAACCAGCGGTGGAGATTCTGCCTGGTAAGGTCATCCACATTCCGGCTAACGTAAAGCACTGGCACGGAGCGGCGGCCGACAGTTGGTTCGCTCATCTGGCCTTCGAGCTTCCTGGAGAAAATACTTCAAATGAATGGCTCGAACCGGTAACAGACGAGGAGTACGACAAACTGAAATGACGAAGTAATGACTTTGGACAATTCATTTTCCTCTAAGGAGCGCTTCATTATGCTCAACGCATTACGGTATTGGCGCTCGTTGGCATTGGCTCAGCCGATTACCTGGAGTTTTTGTCAAATGCGTTCCCAGGTGCCAAAACAATCAGCCAAACGCCGGCGAGAGTAGCTCAAATAGTCCGCGCCATCCCAATATTTCTTTATCGATGAGAATTGCTTTCTGTTCTCCTGTAACGGCTTTTGGATCTTTCTGTTGAAAAGTGTTTTCAACTTTTTTCTTTATTTGATTATTTTTGCAACTCTATTAGTCAGCCGTAAGAATTAAGTCTCCTTTCAAATTTATAGTTGTAATAGGAGGTCAATTTCTTCCATAATATGAAGTTTAAAGTAACTGGCATTATTTGATAGGCCAGAAGCCTATCAAATAAAACGATAAATCTTAGACTTACGAAAAGCTTCCAAAATGGAATTTCTTACTGAAAATATTCTCCTCATTCTGTGCTTTGTCGGCTCAGGTATTCTTTTGGCATTTCCATCCTTGTCCAAAGGAAAAAATTCTGGTCTGAGCCCTGCAGAAGTTGTTATCAAAGTCAACGACAAGAATGCTCAATTAGTTGACATCAGAACTCCAAAAGAATTTGCAACCGGCAGCTTGGCCGGCTCTGTCAACATTCCAACCGAAGATCTGATGGCAAAACTCGGTACTTTGGATAAAAACAGACCTGTTATTCTTGTCTGCCAAAACGGACGCCGTACAGCTCAAGCATTAAAAGACATGAAGGGTAAGGGATTCGCAGAAGTCTACACACTCGAAGGCGGTATTGTTGCATGGCAGGCTGCCAAGCTTCCGCTCACCAACCTTGCGATCAATAGAAAAGAAAAGGCAAAAAGGAAACATTAATCTGTTTCTTCAATCTCATTTTTAATAAAGGACTATTAAATGGCTGAAAACCAAAACACAGCTCCAGCACAGGAAGAAAACGGACCTCAGTTCGCCATCCAGCGCATCTACTTGAAAGATGCTTCTCTCGAGATGCCGCACGCTCCTCAGATTTTCCTTCTTCAGGACGCTCCTGAAATCAGCATTCAAGTTGACGTTGAACAGACTAAGCTTGCTGACGCTGAAGATCTTTTTGAAGTTGTCGTCCGCGGAACTGTCACAGCAAAGTCAAAAGCAAATGGTCAGGAACAGACTGTTTTCTTGGTTGAGTGCAAACAAGCCGGTATCTTCTTCATTCACAACATCCCTCAAGAACATCTCCCGATGATTCTTGGCATTACTTGCCCGGCAGCCATCTACCCGTACTTGCGTTCCAATGTGTCCGATCTTTTGACACGTGCAGGCATGCCTCCGGTTTACATGGGCGAAATCGACTTCCAAGCCATGTTCGCTCAGCGTGTACAACAAGAAGCTATGCAGGCTCAGGCTGCTCAAGCTGCTGAAGCCAACACAGTCAACGGCACCGGCACAGCCCAGTAATCTTATTTGTAAATTTTCCTCACTCACATCTTCTGTTGGGTGAGGATTTTTGTTTTTAGCAAAATGCGTAAAACAGTATGTGTATTCTGCGGTTCTCACCTCGGTGAAGATCCTGCTTTCAAGGAATTAGCGGAATCTCTCGGCAACGCCATTGGTTCACATGGAATGGATATGGTCTTCGGAGGAGGCGGAACCGGCTTGATGGGAATCGTTTCTCAAGCGGCTCTCAGTGCCGGCGCACATGTCACCGGAGTTATTCCTGAAATTCTTTATAACGTCGAGCGTCCCGAAGCCAACCTCTCTAAGCTCATTATCACGCCGACCATGGCTGAAAGAAAACGTCTGATGGGAAAGATGGCCGACTATTTTGTGGTCTTACCCGGCGGTATCGGAACCATGGAAGAAACATTCGAAGTTCTTACAAGCAATTGGTTAGGAATCTTCAAAAAGCCGTTAGGATTCTTGGACTTTAAAGGCTACTATGACGACCTCTTCCGTTTCCTGGAAAATGCCCAAAATAAAGGCTTTATTTCTAAAAGAGCTAGCGTCCTTTGGCCGCGTTCTACAGATCCTGCCGAGCTACTCGACATTCTGCAGACTACGCAGCTTCCGCGGTAACTACATCAGCCAAAAGAACCGCTGACATATTGCGCTGTTTTCATGCAATCGGGGGAGTGGAAGATCTTCTTCGTGTCTCCCCATTCAATCAATTCCCCCATATAAAAGAAGGCTGTTTTATCCGAGATTCTTTCAGCCTGCTGCATATTGTGTGTAACGATCACAATACAAACATCGTTCTTCAGCTCTTTAATACCTTCTTCCAATTTTTCCGTAGCGATCGGGTCCAACGCACTTGCAGGCTCATCCATTAATAAGACCTCCGGAGAAACCGCTAAGGCTCTTGCAATACATAGCCTTTGCTGCTGGCCCCCGGAAAGAGACAAAGCTGATTGATGGAGACGATCTTTGACTTCATTCCATAAAGCTGCCTTTTTAAGACTCTCCTCGGCAATATTCATCAGCTCTTCTTTATCTTTGACACCGTTAAGTCTTACGCCGTAGACCACGTTTTCGAAGATGCTTTTAGCAAATGGAGTTGGTTTCTGAAAAACCATGCCGACACGCCGGCGGAGTTCAACTACATCACATTCTTTAGAATTGATGTCCTCTCCTTCGAGAGTAATGAGGCCGTCTATCCTGGACGACTCAATTAAATCGTTCATACGATTCAGAGAACGAAGGAAAGTACTTTTTCCGCAGCCCGAGGGACCAATTAAAGCGGTAATTTCATTTTCCTTAAATGAGAGAGAGACGTCTTTAATTACCTGTTTTTCTCCATAGTAGAAATTTACGTTCTCTGCCGATAATTTTGTTTTTTTCTGAGTTTCTTTTGAATTCATAAAGATTTCGCGACAAGGCGATCTGTTCAACAAGTTGCCGTGATTCTATTTTTGCTTTATGACGGTTTAATTTCAGAAAGATTACGGCTCCATGACACTAATGGGGTTCCAATAAATATTTTTGTAAGTTATGTTGGTTTGCAACAAAAAACTGTGTCGGGCTTGAACAGGTAGTCCGTTACAGATGAAGGAGAAGCGAGAAAAAGAGAGGAGACCAACCTGAGACAAAAAAAACCAAGGTGTGTAATTTGTCTGAGAATCTCTCTCATCTAGACTTGTAACAAAATTTTTCTGCCCTCTCGAACCATAAACAATCTATTCTTTGTATTTGTGTGCCTTCAGCCTCCTAAATGACGAAAAGAATGTACCTAGATTTTGCGTAAAGCCTTTTGGTCCGAAGGTTAGGGTTAGTGCTGTGTTAAAATTCTCTTTCCTCTTAAGAGAACCTGAGATGACCCCACGTCTAAGACTTCAGAACATCACCAAGCGATACGGAAGCACCATTGCTAACCGAGATATTTCGCTTGAAGTAATGCCGGGTGAGATTTTGTCTGTACTTGGCGAAAATGGAGCGGGTAAAAGTACGCTCATGAAAATTATCTTTGGCTCTGTGGTCCCCGATCAAGGCCAATTTTTTTTCAACGGTAAGCGAGTCAACATTTCCAGTCCGGCTGACGCCAGAAAGCTTGGCATCGCCATGGTCTTTCAGCACTTCGTGCTCTTCGATACTCTTACCGTTAAAGAAAATATTCTTTTAGGACTTCCGGAAGGCACCAACCTGGCAAAGCTAGAAAAGGAAATTAAAGAAAAGAGTAAACACTACGGTCTCGAGGTCGACCCGAATGCCGTCATCAACGATCTTTCGATGGGAGAAAGACAGCGAGTTGAAATTCTTCGTGCCTTGCTCACAAATCCTCAGCTGCTTATTCTCGATGAGCCGACTTCCGTTTTATCTCCCTTAGCGTTAAAGGCCCTTTTCAAAACTTTGCGCCAGTTATCCTCCGAGGGCGTTTCAATTATTTTCATTACGCACAAGCTCAACGAAATTCGAGCATTGTCGAAGAACTGCTGCGTCATCAGAGGCGGCCAAGTAGTTGCTAACGTAAATCCTCAAGAGATTTCTGAGGATGATTTGGCCAAACTCATGATTGGCAATGATCTTCCGGAAATCCTGCCTAAACCTGAAGTCAAACAGGCTTTAGGCCTCGATTTAAATCTCCGGGGAGAAAAAGTTTCCTACAAGAGCCATTTCCCGCTGTCCGGTCAAATCCATGTTCCATGCGGGAAAATCGTCGGTATTGCTGGAATTTCCGGCAACGGCCAGTCTGACTTGATGAAAGCGATTTCCGGAGAAGCACTCCTTCCTAAGGATGCAATTTCAATCTGCGGAGCTCCTGTGGGGGATTTAAGGGTGAAACATAGACGTGCAATGGGGCTGAGATACGTCCCTGAAGAACGTCTCGGCCAAGCCACCGTCCCTGAAATGTCTCTTGAATCGAATACTTTGCTCACCAGCAATTTATTCTTGGCTAAGGGATTCATGAGAAATAAAATGATTCACCGCTTTACGGAAACCGTGATTGAAAAATTCAAGGTGAAGTCCGGCGGCAGTCATGCCCCGGCCGCAAGTCTCTCCGGTGGCAACCTGCAGAAATTCATCGTCGGCCGAGAACTTCTGCACAATCCTAAGATTCTGGTTCTTAATCAGCCTACCTGGGGTGTGGATGCGGGCGCTGCAGCCTTAATCCGCAACGCCCTCATTCGTCAAAGAACGGGTGGAAGTGCAGTGTTGGTTGTCAGTGAAGAATTAGATGAACTTTTCGAAATCTGCGATGAAATTGTTGTAATGAGTGAAGGCAAGATTTCTCCTCAAGTAAAAATATCAGACGTCTCCATTGAAGAAATTGGTCGCTGGATGTCAGGCCTCTGGCCGCAGAAATCCGAGGCTCCTAAGGAGGCTTCAGTATGAATTTTCCGATAGCACTGTTTAACCGCCCGAATCCCAATAAATTCTTGGCGGCTCTATCTCCTTTCATGGCTGTGTTTTTAACACTGATCATCGGAGGATTGATTTTCGCATTCATGGGAAAAGATCCCTTCTATTCCATGTATGTAGTCTGTATTGAACCTCTTCAGACTCTTAGAGGATGGGGAGAACTGGGCGTCAAGATGACGCCTCTTATTCTTTGCGCTTTGGGTCTACTGGTCTGCTATCGAGCAAACGTTTGGAATATCGGCGCAGAAGGTCAGCTTATCGTGGGGGCATTGGCCGGCGGTGTCGTGGCCCTTCAAGCCGGACCTGACCAAAGTCAGCTTTACATGATTTGGGTCCTGCTCGCCGCAATGGCCGGAGGTGCTCTATACGGGGCAATCGTTGCGTGGCTCAAAGACAAGTGCAATGCAAATGAAATTCTGGTTTCTTTGATGCTTGTTTACATTGCAGAACTCTTCTTATCATGGGCCGTACAGTCCCCTCTCAGAGATCCGCAAGGACTTGGTTTTCCCCAGAGTCCGATGTTTGAAACAGCCGCCTCCCTTCCAATCATGATTCCGGGCACCAGACTGCATTGGGGTGTGGCCCTTGTCTGCTTAGCCTTGTTCGGCATTTGGCTCATCATGTCCAAGATGTTCATCGGTTTCCAGGTTCGAGTCTCAGGCATGGCCCCGAAAGCCGCTGCGTACGCGGGCTTCTCTAACCGTGCAATGATTTACTTTGTTCTGCTGCTTTCCGGGGCCTTAGCGGGCCTGGCAGGCGTTATAGAAATTACCGGACCTATCGGACAGTTAACTCCTAAAATCTCCCCGGGATATGGCTTTGCCGCCATTATCGTTGCGTTCGTAGCACGTTTGAAACCGCTTAATACGGTTCCTGCTGCTTTCATTATGGCCCTCTTCTACCTAGGCGGAGAGCTTGCCCAATCAAGACTTGGAACTCCTGCAGCCTTAACCGGCGTATTCCAAGGTTTGCTTCTTTTCTGCATCATGGCTTGTGATTCTTTTGTGTTCTTTAAATTTAAATGGCTCGGCTTCAGCCATAAAAAGGAGGTTGCACCATGAGCGTAGCTGCTTCTTTAATCGCAACAACCATGAATGCCAGTACGCCTCTGCTTCTGGCCGCTTTAGGAATTTTAGTTGCTGAACGTTCGGGCGTATTAAACCTTGGGGTCGAAGGCATTATGCTGATGTCAGCTGTCTGCGCTTATATGGCCACGGTAGAAACCGGAAGTTTTGCCGCCGGATTCATTTTCGCCATCATTATCGGTATCGCTTTTGCTTTGTTCTTTGCAATTTTTGCGGTTGGCTTAAGAGCCAATCAACAAGCCTCGGGCTTAGGCGTCGCAATATTCGGGGGTGGTTTATCAGCCTATATCGGTGTTGCTTACCAAGGAGAAGTTCTTCCTGAAAGAGCTGCTGACGGCATTTGGCTCTTGGACCAGATTCCTTTCTTCGGTCAAGCGTTCTTTTCTCAGAATTGGATTGTCTATCTTTCCTTGCTGATGATTCCGGCCATTTGGTACTTCCTGTTTAAGACCAGACCAGGACTTGTTATAAGGGCAGTTGGAGAGTCACCAGCCTCTGCGAATGCTCTCGGTTATAACGTACCGCTTATCCGTTGTGCAGCTTTAGCTTTCAGCGGCGCCTGCATTGGCTTGTCGGGTGCTTATCTGTCGCTTATCTACACGCCATTGTGGGTAGAAGGTATGGTTGCAGGAAGAGGTTGGATTGCATTAGCTCTGGTTACGTTCGGTACATGGCGTCCGCTTAGAGTCTTTTTAGGCGCCTATCTTTTCGGCGGCATGACCATGATTCAAATGAATTTACAAAGTATTGGGATCTCCATTCCACCGCAATTCATTTCTATGGCACCATACGCCGCAACAATTATTGTGTTGGCTCTTCTCTCCAGGAATCCGACTTGGATTCGAATGAACATGCCCGCTTCGCTTGGCAAACCGTTTATTCCACACTAACTGAATGATTTTTAGGATTGTTTTTTTACTCTCATTAATTTCACTTTAGGAGACAAAAGAGTGAGAATGTCTTTGAAACTCGTTGCGGCTGCTGCCGCCCTTGCTTCCATTTTTGCCCTCACAGCTTGTGACGACAAAGGAAGCACCGCTAAAAAGGCTGAGGAGCCGAAAGCAGCTGCAGAAACAAAAACAGCAGCCAATGAGCCATTGAAGGTTGGCTTTGTCTATGTTGCTCCGATTGCTGACGTAGGCTACACAAAGCAGCATGATATCGGCCGTTTGTACGCTATTGACAAGGTTGGCAAAGACAAAATTACTACAACCTTTGTGGAAAATGTTCCTGAAACAGCTGACGCTGAACGCGTTATCCGTCAGATGATCAATGACGGCAACAAGCTTATTTTCGGAACAAGCTTCGGCTACATGAACTATATGCAGAAGCTGGCTAAAGAATATCCGGACGTCAAGTTTGAACACGCCACCGGATACAAGTCCGCTCCTAACATGACTAACTACAACATCCGCTTCTATGAAGGCCGCTATCTTGCCGGTATGCTTGCAGGCGGAGCCACTAAGAGCAATGTTATCGGTTACGTCGCTCCGTTCCCAATTCCTGAAGTTCTTCAAGGCATCAATGCCTTTACTCTCGGTGCTAAGTCCGTCAATCCGAAGATTCAGGTTAAAGTCGTTTGGACTAACGCTTGGTACGATCCACCTAAGGATACAGACTCCGCTAAGACTCTTATCGGTCAGGGAGCTGACGTCCTTACCCAGCACACCAACACCAGTGCCGTTGCTTCCGCAGCTGAAGCCGCAGGCAAGATGGTCATTCCTTACAACAGCGATATGAAGTCCGTTGCTCCGAATGCTCAGATCGCCGCTCTGGTATTGAACTGGGGTCCATACTACGCTAAGAAGATTAACCAGGCTCTCGAAAACAAATGGGAAAACAAACCTGTTTGGATGCACCTGAAGGAAGGCGCTATCTCTCTCGAGAACATTTCCGACAAAGTGCCTGCTGACGTCGTCAAGAAGATGGAAGAAGTCAAGGCTAAGATCAACAGCGGTGAATTCCATCCGTTTACAGGTCCAATCAAGACCAACGAAGGAAAAGAAGCTGTTAAAGCCGGAGAAACTCTCCCAGATGACAAGCTCGTAACTATGAATTACTACGTCGACGGCGTTGTAGGCAAAGTGCCTAATTAATCCGTCCCCAGACGTTTAGTTCTGCAAACCGGAAATATCAGTCCTTGCTCTCGGACCTTGAGAGAAAAAAGGAGTGATTTTCCGGTTTTTTTATGACATTTTGATGACTTTTTGGTGACATTTTTATTACACGCAATTATTTGATTTTATTAAATATTCTGTCATCAAACTTTCATAATTGCGTCAAGTTTTCGTCATTTTTCCTTTCTAGAATGCGCTCAGATTTTGAAGAGCACTTCAAACCACTCATATAAAAATGAATCAAAAAATAGGAAAAATGATGAAAACAAAATTATTAAAGACAGCCTTATTAACTTCCCTGTTCTCTGCCTCTATTCTCTCCGGAGCAATTGCGGCTGAGACCGTGACAGTTTCCGGATCCACAACGGTTCTGCCGATTATGCAGAAAATTTCAGAATCTTATATGCGTGAAGATCCGAACGTTGCTATCGAATTATCCGGAGGCGGTTCCGGCAGCGGCATCAAAGGTTTGTCTGACGGTTTAACTCAAGTGGCTATGAGTTCTAGAAAGATTAAACCGGAAGAAAGCAAGATTGCAGAAAAAAATAAGGTTCAGCCCTATCAAACAACCGTAGCCATCGACGCCATCGTTCCAATCGTTCACCCAAACAATAAGGTTCCCAATATTTCTTTAGATGACCTGAGAAAAATTTATAAAGGCGAAATCAAGAATTGGAAAGAAATCGGCGGCGCAAACGCTCCAATCGTGTTGGTCTCGAGAGATACTTCCTCCGGCACCTACGAAACTTGGGAAGAATTGGTCATGAAGAAACAAAGAATCTCTCCGAGAGCTTTGCTTCAGTCCTCCAACGGTACAGTCGTTCAAACCGTCTCAAAGAATCCTAATGCCATCGGCTACATCGGTTTTGGGTACATTACTCCAAGTATTAAAGCTGTCGACGTAAATGGCATTAAAGCCACATCTGAAGCAGCCGCAGACGGAAAATGGCCTCTTTCCCGTGAACTCTATCTTTACACCAACGGTGCTCCGAAAGGTGCTGTAGAAAAAGTTATTGCCTACACCCTTGCTCCTAAGGGCCAAAAATTGATTCAAGAAACCGGATTCATTCCTCTGAAATAGGAACACCATAGAGAGGGGGCTTCGGTTCCCTCTCTGAAAAACGCTCATGAATAAATATCTCAGAGAATTCTTATTTAAAAACAGCCTCATGGTCTGTGCCCTGGTCTCTTTAGCCGGATTGGCCGCCATCGTTTGGTTTCTGTTTCAAGAAGGTTTTCCCGTTCTTCAGCACGTCTCCATAAAAGATTTCTTGACGGGCCAGGATTGGTATCCGACAGAGAATCCGCCTTCATTCCAAATTCTTCCGCTGATAGCCGGCTCTATCGCTGTAACTATCTGCGCTTCGGTCCTGGCTATTCCTCTGGGCCTTATGACAGCGATATACCTTAGTCATATTGCTTCCCCTAGGGTCCGAGCCTTCTTTAAGCCCTGTATCGAACTTTTAGCCGCCTTTCCGTCCGTCATTATCGGTTTTATCGGCATGGCCGTACTCGCTCCGGTAATTCAAACAATAACGGGGGCACCAACGGGGCTGAACGTTCTGAATGCGTCCATTCTTCTCGCATTGATGGCTCTTCCGACTATTTGTACGATTTCTGAGGATGCTCTGAGATCAGTCCCTAATCATATGAAGGAAGCCTCTTTAGCCGTGGGTGCCACTAACTGGGAAACTTTAACCAAAATCACGATTCCCGGAGCTGCTTCCGGAATCTCTACTGCAGTGATGTTAGGGATGAGCCGCGTTATCGGAGAAACAATGGTAGTGCTGATGGCTGCCGGAGGGGCTGCCATTATTCCCGAAACCATTTTTGACCCTGCTCGTCCATTGCCCGCAGCAATTGTGGCAGAAATGGCTGAAGCTCCTTTCCGCAGCTCTCACTACCATGCGCTATTTGCTACCGGTATCGTGCTGTTTCTTTTCACGTTCGCATTCAATCTCGTAGCCTTCAAGATTTCGAAAAAATACAAACTGCAAGCTAGCTAAGCCTCCTTATGTACAGACTTGAACAAACTCTACCTAATTTTTCAGAAACCGCCGTTAGCGTGGACAGCAACCGCACTGTGAGACGGATAACGGCTTCCGGATCCAATAAACAAAGAAGAAAGCTCAAAGAAAAGGCTTCAAAAGTTTTTCTTAGGCTCGTCGCCTGGTTTGTGATTACTGCGTTCTTTGCCGTGGTGTTCTACATCGGCTATCAAGGACTAGAGAAAATTAGCCTCGAATTCTTGATAGGAAATCCTAAGAACATGATGACGGAGGGAGGGATTCTCCCCTGCATCGTGGGTACATGCCTTTTGGCATTAGGAGCTGTAGCCGTGGCTCTTCCTTTAGGTGTATTCAGTGCCATTTGGCTAAATGAATATGCTAAGGACGGTCCCCTCAAACGACTCATTACGCTCTCAGTCGCAAACCTGGCCGGCGTGCCTTCCATCGTTTTCGGCCTCTTCGGCTTAGCCTTTTTCGTCATTCTGTGCGATCTGGGTGTCAGTGCAGTTTCCGGTATCTTGACGCTTGCCGTCCTGACTCTGCCAATTATTATCAATACTGTTCGTGAAACGCTTTCTCAGATTCCTAATGCTTGGAAAGAGGCATCCTATGCTTTAGGAGCAACGAAACACGAAACCATTCTCAGAACCGTTCTTCCTGCTGCTATGCCAGGGATCATGACAGGGGCCGTTCTAGCAGTAGCCAGAGCAGCCGGAGAGACCAGTGCCATTATGTTTACGGCTGCAGTCGTGATGACCACGGATGCATTTAATTCGCCGTTATCTGCTGTGATGGCCCTTCCGCACCATATTTATATTTTGGCAACAACCGGTGCGGAACCGGAAAAAGTGCTTCCGATGCAAAGCGCATCCGCATTAGTTCTTCTTTTTGCGGTATTTCTAATGAACTTAACCGCCATCTACTTCAGACAAAAAGCCTCTCATTTACCTAAGTAGTCCATCGCTTTCTGAAAATCGAAAAAAAGAGGCCAAATCTCTGAGAGATTAGATTTTATCTACCTACGCAGGTAGATGGTCGAAAAGCATCTCTCCATAAGTTTCGGGATATTTTTATAGGGCCGTGCCGTGGAAGGAATCAATTAGGCACGGCTTTCCACTTTACAAATTTTCTTTTTTCAATAGAGTAAACCATCGCCACGCGGGTTAAATAATTAACCTTGTGTTGTAATCCATAGTCTTTATCTAGAATTTGGAAAACAGCTTCATTAAGTTTTGTTTCTTCATTTTCGTCAGCCCGACAAACTTTGAACTCAAATACCCAATGTCGCTCTCCGGCGCGAAGCTCTAAATCGCTGCGCCCCTTGTTATTGTGAACTTCTACTCCTGTTTGGAGTCCAAAGCTGGAAAGAAATAGTTGAACGAAAGTCCTGATCATAGATTCATCTCCTATGCAGTATTTCGTGTAATCGATCCCAAGGAACGCTTTGTTCAAGAGATGAAAGACTTCTTCAGTGTTGCCGCGAATAAGCTCTGTGATCAATCCTCCTGCACCCGCTTGCACAATACTACGTCCTCCAAGGAGTTGCTCAGTATAGAGTTGAGCCATAGAAGATTGAACTTCACTATTTGGGAAACCTAGAAAAGCAGTTCCATATTCAACTTTCTTAATAGTTAGGTAACCAGCTTGAGTTAAGAGACCTACGTCGGAAAGACCTTCCATACTGGATGAACCACTAAGTTCAGCCAATTGAATGCTTTTTTGAGCGGCATAGAAGTCAGGTTTTCGGAGAGAATGTGATTTCATATATTGAAGCAAGATTGACGGTTTACCGCCACTCTCGAACCAATAGTTTTTGAAACCTAATTGTGGGTTGCTTAAGAAATTTAATACGGACCAAGGGGCAAATACTTTGTGTTGAGCCAATTCATCAAAACAGAACCCATCATAGCTTCGTGTAAGAGTCTCAACCAAGTTTTCTTTCTTGATTCCCATTATTTCGGAAGCATGCTCCAAAAAGTCCCCAAAATAATGGTGCAGTTCTTCCAATGTGTACCCCAACATTGTCCCATAGTCTGGATGAAGAGTAATGTCCACAAGATTGTTAAGTTCGGAAAAGATACTAACCTTATTGAACTTCGAGATTCCTGTCATAAATAAGAAACGAATAACCGCGTCATTCGACTTTAGAACAGAGTAAAACGTGGCCATCGTAGAACGGACATTATCGAATAGCTCAGCGTTGTTCAAACATGTAGTTAAAGGAGCGTCGTATTCATCTATCAAGATAACCATTGAGCCAGAGGCTATAGTTTTTAGCCACCTAGACAACTGGCTGCAAACGGTTGTTCCGTCGTTACGATAAACAAACCCTAGGGGACCGAAGTTGTTGCGAAGAAGACAATCAAGCTGTTGGGAGAAAACTTCCAAACTATCAAAAGATTTGCATTCTGAAAAATCTAACCTAACTACTTGATATTTTTTGTCCTCTGTCCATAGTTTCTCAATCGCCAGCCCCCGAAAATCACGAAGCCCAAACTTAAATAAAGATTCGAAAGTTGAGAGAAGCAATGATTTCCCAAATCGTCGGGGTCGTGCTAGAAAGAATTTACGCTGTAGACGGGCCAACTCATAAACAAATTTAGTTTTGTCTACGTAAATTTGTTTTCCATTTCTCAGAGTGGAGAAATCTGAAATACCCAACGGTAAAAAGAGCGGATCCGCCATGTCGATTTCCTTATTGAATATTCTTAGTACTTTAACAAAACTATCAGCTTTAAGGAGTTAAAAATTCTAAGAGGCAGCTTGGCGATTTATGGGAGGGCCGATTTTCGAGCAAGGCAGATACTGAGAACCGTAGATTTAGTATCCGTTCGGGCCGATCTTGCTCAGAAGAATTGTTACTCAGTGTTTGCGAAAGCGGTGTTCTGTACCCATTTTGAAAACAAGTATGTAATCAATCGGTTTTGAAATGGTTCGAACAAATTTTCGGCTCTAAAATTGAATTTAAATCGTCTCTTCTCTAGCTTTTTCGAAAGCACTTTTTGCCATGCATCAATTCTTACAGAAATACTTGGGTTTTAATCCGGAAAATACCACCATCCGTACGGAAATCATTGCAGGCCTTTCTACCTTTTTAACGATGGCATATATTCTTGCCGTCAACCCTGCAATCTTGAGCGTCTCAGGAATGGATAAAGGCGCCTTGTTTACGACTACAGCGCTTGCCTCGGCGATTGCCACCCTTATCATGGCGTTCTATGCCAAAATGCCTTTCGGTTTAGCTCCGGGGATGGGCATGAATGCCTTCTTTGCCTATACGGTGTGCCTATCCATGGGACATACCTGGCAATTCGCCTTAACAGCAATTCTGATTGAAGGCATCATCTTTATTCTTCTTACCGTCACTAACGTTCGAGAAAAAATAGTTCATTCAATTCCCACCAGTCTGCAGACTGCTATCGGAGTTGGCATAGGCCTTTTTATCGCCTTTATCGGGCTTCAAAATGCCGGCTTATCCGTTAAAAATGATGCCACTTTGGTCACTTTAGGCAACATTTTTGAACCAAGCGTTATGCTCGTCATCATCGGCCTCATCGTTACAGCCGTCTTGTTAGTCAAAAAAGTGACGGGAGCTCTTCTGATCGGCATAGCTGTCACAACGCTCTGCGGACTTCCGTTAGGAATCACTCACTTCGACGGTTTCGTTTCTCTCCCACCGTCAATTAGTCCAATTTTCATGCAATTTGAGTGGCAAAATCTCTTGACCGTGGATATGGTGATGGTCGTTTTGTCATTCCTCTTCATGGATCTCTTCGATACATTAGGAACTCTAGTCAGTCTGATGATTAAAGCAGGTTTCGTCAAAGACGGCAACCTTCCTCGACTAAAAGAGTCTTTCTTCGCGGACGCAGTCGGCACCACTGTCGGTGCCTGCTTAGGTACAAGTGCAATTGCGACTTACGTTGAAAGTGCTGCCGGAGTGGCTGCCGGAGGTAAATCAGGTCTGACAGCTTTAGTGATTTCGGTATTCTTCCTTTTATCGTTGTTCTTCTCTGCAGTGTTTTTAGCCATTCCGACGCAAGCTACCGCTCCGGTGCTGATCTTGGTCGGCTTCTTCATGATTAGCTGCATTAGAGAGATTGACCTCAACGACTTTTCTGAGGCAATTCCCGCATTCATCTGCATTATTACCATTCCGTTGACCTACAGTATTGCCAACGGCATCGTATTCGGTCTTCTCAGCTACGTTCTGATTAACTTATTCAGCGGTAAAGCTCAGAGAATCAAACCCGAGATGTACATGCTTGCCGTTTTCTTCATCATCATGCTGATGCTTCATTAATTCATTTGAGCATATGGATTCGCCGCAGACTTCTGCGGCGTTTTCATTTGCAAAGGAGAAAATTAAACTCCGCCTTTGAAACCGTTCTGTCTCCAAGCCTCATAAACGGTAATAGCTGCTGAATTCGACAAATTCAGAGACCGATTGTTCGGCATCATCGGCAAACGGACGCAATGAGCCGGATCAAAAAGATCTCTGACTTCCTGAGGCAGTCCGTGCCCTTCAGAACCGAAAACAAACCAATCATTAGGTTTGAATTCCAAACCTTGCACCAGTTGAGTTGCCTTTGTCGTCATTGCAAACATTCTGGAGCGATCAGGTTTCTCCGCTTCAAGGAAGGCATCGTAGTTGGGATATATCTTGACATCCGCATACTCGCGATAATCCAGACCTGCGCGTCTCATATGCTTATCTTCAAATGAGAAACCTAATGGTTCAATAAGAATTAAACGGCATCCGGTATTCGAGCAAAGACGAATAATATTTCCTGTGTTGGGAGGAATCTCCGGATGAACCAATACGATGTTAAACATGGTCTTTTTCTGAATTCAAAATTTCTTTTAGTTTAGAGAAAGCTTTCTTTTCAATCTGCCTGACTCGTTCCTTGCTGATACCTAACTCTTTAGACATATCATCCAAGGTAGCCCCTTTTCCAGTCGTCTCATCATAAAGCCAACGGGCTTGGATAATCCTTCTGCTTCTCTCATCAAGCTGTTCAATTGCATTCGGCAAGTCACTGTTAAGGGCCTTATCGTAAAGAGACCGTTCGAGCATTTCATCAGGAGAATCTCCCTCGGCCTCCAGCCAATCTTCCATCGGTTTATCGTCCTCGTCATGCACCGGGGGCTCATCGAGAGAAACATCGTGTCCGAGGAGTCTAAGCTCCATCTCCTTGACGTCAGCAGGCCGTACTTCCAAGTCCTGAGCAATCTTATTAGTCTGCTCCGTAGTCAATGCCTCGGAACCTTCCTTCATGCTTCTGAGGTTGAAGAACAACTTCCTTTGAGCCTTAGTGGTTGCAACTTTGACCAGCTTCCAATTTTTGATGACGTAATCTTGGATCTCCGCACGAATCCAAGTCATCGCAAAGGTTACGAGACGAGCACCATTATCCGGATCAAACCGTCTTACGGCCTTCATCAGTCCTATGTTTCCTTCTTGGATGAGATCAGGGAACGGCAGCCCATACCCCAAGTATTGGCGGGCAATCGAAATAACTAAGCGCAAGTGAGAAGTAATAAGTTCGCTTGCGGCTTCTAAGTCGCCATGATCACGCAGTTTAACGGCCAGTTCTTTTTCCCGCTCTTCTGTAAGCAAAGGAGCCGCATTGGCAGCTCGTATGTATTCTTCTAAGCTTCCGGGGGTTCCGCGAAGTGCCAGCG
Organism: uncultured Turicimonas sp.; assembly: GCF_902477955.1. NCBI lineage: Bacteria > Pseudomonadati > Pseudomonadota > Betaproteobacteria > Burkholderiales > Sutterellaceae > Turicimonas > uncultured Turicimonas sp. Next base: position 24,223 of record NZ_CABSJB010000002.1, read on the forward strand.
GAGTCGGATGGTAAGGAGCAAGAGCCGTACTTTTAGGCTTATCTGTATTCTGTTTAGTCATCAAGGCGTATTCTAATACAGGTGTGATTTTTCCTTAATGTGTCAATCGGTTATAAACGCCTACTAGAAGGTAAGCGGTTTGGTTCTGCCAGCAGTGATGTAGGAGCAGACAGCTGCATAGACAACCAAAACGAAAGTCAGGAACAAACAAATCAGAATATTGACACCTAAGGACGGCAGTAAATGCACCTCGAACGCATCTTCCAGAAGCGGAACACTCACATAAGTGGTAATGAAATAAAGAACACTTCCAATAGCACTGCTGATGAGAGTTGCCGCACAGGCAATTTCGACCAACGGACCGCTTACCTGCCAACGGTTAGCTCCGAGCATTAACAGCAAAGCTTGATCGTGCTTCAGGAAACTGTTGAGTCTATGAATACCAACCACAAAGAGCAGTCCGACCAAAGCACAAGCAGGAATGCCGAAAGCAGCTGCTCCCAAAGCCAGCGCTTGTCTTAAAGAATATCTCTTTTTAATCCAATCAAGATTAGCGCTGACAACCGAGACATCTTTAGCCTCGGCAATTACATGCACCATTTGTTGGATAGAGGCAAACGGCGTGGAGATTGGGAAGGTAATGACATAAATATCAGGTATTTTGTCTTTTTTACCAATCAACTTGAGAATATCTTCTTCCAAAATATCTTTCGGCGGAATTAAACGAATCTCGGATCCCGGCGCCAATTGATCTAATTGGGAAGTTAAAAACTTTTTTGCATCTTCTGCCTTTGTACCCGGTTCCATAAAAACCGATATTTCGTCACCTGTCATGGTTCTATGATTTTCATAGAAGGAAATAAAAATCAAAGACATGTGCGCTAAAAGGCAGAATGCCAGCGAGCAAAGTGCCACGACAACCCAAAAGGATTTTTTATCTTGCTTGAGAGAGCGAATTGCCCTGACGTTGACGGTAATCACTAACTTCCTCCTAGGTTAATTACTCTCAGGGACTTGATTTCAAGAGGAAGCGGAACGCTGGAGGTCATCACCACCGCATAGCCGATCTTTGCCAGTTTTGTACAAAGATAGAGAAATTGTTCCTGTGAGGTTCCGTCCAACCCTTCCAACGGGTTGTCCGCCAAAATCATTTTTGGACGTCCCACGAGAGCACGAGCTATCACTACACGTTTTCTCAAACCTTCAGAGAGATTTTCGACTTTCTCGTCCAGGTATTTAGACAGACCGCAAAGTTCTGCACTTTCTTTGGAATATTCAATTGCCTCGTTAGGCTTAATACCCAACAGCTGAGCAGACAATCTCAAGTTCTCAAGAACTGTGTAGGTAGTAAATAAGTTGGAATGAGAAGGTATAAGTCCCAAAGTTCTTCTCCACGCCAACTTTTCTGACTCACTCATCACACTGACGCTGTGTCCCTCAACAATAACTTCACCTGTATTGGGTTCCATCAAAGCAGCAATAAGGTTCAGAAGGTAAGTTTTACCGGAACCGTTCGGTCCTTCAAGCAAAATAAAATCGGGCTCTTCAATCACAAAGGATAACAAGCCGCCCGTGTTCCTCCCTTCTTTCCGGACGGGAATTTCTGAAATCTCAACTAAGATATTCTTGGGACTCATCGTGTATAAATTTCAAATTTAATTCCAACCTTAGCCCATATTTCTTTTTCTTGACCGAGCAGATACTCAGTTAACGGATGCTCTGTGAGCCAGTTCTTTGGAATACTCATCATGAATCCATCCGCTCCGCTGAACAACTGAATGGGCGGAAGGTCTGTATCAATCTTAGCATGGCAAAGAATCACCGCTAATCTAAGGGCCAAGATTTTCTCGGCGATTGATCGATCGGCAAGGAATGAAGCGACTTTCTTCAGATTGCCTCGATGGGCCAAAACAATAGCCGCCAGTTTCTCTTGTTCTGAACGAGAGAAGCCCGGGATGTCGCTGTTTCTAATCAAATACTCGCTATGTTTGTGATAGTCGCTTCGAGAAAGACTCAAGCCGATTTCATGTAAATCAGCTGCCCAAGCAAGTTCTTTGAGTTCTTCAGGAGATGCGGACGGTTCAATCTTCTTGTAAAGTTCTTCAGCGACTCTGGCAACTCTGGAGGCTTGTTCTTCGTCAACATGCATTCTGAGCATTAACGAATGAACAGAAGCTGCTCTGGGATCTTTATCGAGTTTTCTTCCGGCCAAATCATAAAGAATGCCGTAGCGCAATGCTCCGTCGGCCGGTTTCATCGACTTAAGTTTAAATTTATTGAAAATTGCAAGCAGCACGCATACCCCGCCGGCTAATACCTCTCTTCTGTCATCTTTCATTCCTAAGAACTTAAAAGAGCTGGTATTTCCAAATTCGAGCATGGCATATTTCAGTTTCAGGAGAGCCTCTAAGGTAATCGTACCGTCAGTCCATCCCTGGTCGTGCAGAATCAAGGAAACCGCAGAGGCGGTACCCGAGGAGCCGAACGCTTCCTGCCAGCCGCATCTAAAAAACTTCTCGATACTGCTGTCGAATTCTGCTTCTGCCGAAAGCTGTGCCTTCTGCATCATGGCTGGTGTAATGATGCCGTTTTTGAAAAATGCTACGGAAGTATTAACGCATCCGACATGAAAAGAATCGGCTTCCAATACATCCCTGACGTGCCCGATGACGCATTCGGTAGAAGCACCTCCGATGTCAACGATCAATCTCTTCTTATCAGACCTTGGGAGGGCAAAGCTGCATCCTTCGTAGACCAGTCTGGCCTCTTCCTTTCCTCTTAAGATTTCAATTTTGCAGCCTAAAACCTTCTCTGCTCTTTCGATAAATTCTCTTGAGTTTTTTGCACTTCTGAGAGTCTGGGTTCCAACTGCTCTGATTTGAGAACGAGGAAAGCCTTCGATTTTTTCCGCGATACGTGCGAGAGCTTTCAGTGCTCTTTCCTGTGCCTCTTCGGTCAGATTCCCTTCACTATCTATGCCGCCGGCTAATCTAACCGTCTCCTTCCAGCTCCCTTCGCTAATAATGACTTCTTTTTCTACACGAGCTATTTCCAAACGAAAACTATTGGATCCCAAATCAATTGCAGCTAAGCGCATTTCTCTTCCTTAATTATTCTTCTATTCCGACTAACGCATTTGCAAATTGACGAGCATTAAACGGCTGCAAGTCATCAATTTTTTCTCCCACTCCAATGAAATAAATCGGAAGGGGTTCTTTGCGCATATCTGCCAAAGCCAAAAGCACGCCGCCTTTAGCTGTTCCATCCAGCTTGGTGATAATGAGGCCCGTTAATCCGGCTACATCATCAAAGCTTTTTGCCTGCATCAAGGCATTTTGACCGTTAGTTCCGTCCAACACCAAGATAACTTCGTGTGGGGCGCCTTCCATGGCTTTGCCCTGCACTCTTTTAATGCGCGAAAGTTCATTCATCAAATTGGTCTGCGTCGGCAGGCGACCGGCAGTATCAACCATCACAACGTCAGTCCCTCTTCTTTTCCCGGATGAGATAGCGTCAAAAGCTACCGAAGCAGGATCTCCCTTTTCCTGCGCAATAACTTCTATCTGGTTTCTATCGCCCCAAATTTCGAGCTGTTCTCTAGCGGCAGCTCTAAAAGTATCACCGGCTGCAAGCAGAACCGTTTTCTTTTCATTGGCGAAAAATTTAGCTAATTTTCCGATGCTGGTTGTTTTGCCGGCTCCGTTTACACCGCACATCATCCAGACTGTCGGGTGATGGGTTTCCAAATCCGGTGCTTTTTCGCAGATTTTTAATCTTTCTTCAATAACATCTCGAAGAGCTATCTTGACTTCGTCCTGAGTCTTCAGACCCTTAAGTTTGATTTGATCTTTAAGCTGACTAATGATCTTGGCGCTCGTCTCTACACCGACATCGGAAGAGATTAACTGGAATTCGAGCTCTTCCATAAACTCATCGTCAACTACACCTCCGGAAAAAATTCCGATTAAATTGATTCGACTCTTAGAAAGACCGTTTTTTAACCGGGCAAACCAACCCGTTTTTTCTTTTTTTGTGTCCATGACTGACAATTATCAATTAAAGTTTAGCTACCACTAATTTAAGTAAGTTTACACACACATGAAACAAGGCGGAAAAATCAGGATTATTGGGGGCCTCTGGAAGAGAACTCCTCTCCCCGTTTTGGACTCAGAGGGTCTTCGGCCTACCGGCGATAGACAACGTGAAACCATTTTTAACTGGCTGAATCATCTTTTTGACGGCGAGTTTTCCGACAAACGTTCTTTGGACATGTTTGCAGGTACCGGAGCGTTGTCTTTTGAAATGGCGAGCCGAGGCGCAGAAAATGCTGTGATTCTTGAGAAAAACCGTGCTGCTGCCAGGCTTATTGAGCAGAGCAAAGAAAAGCTGAATGCCGACAACATCCATGTTTTTTGCGGGGACTCGTTGAAAGGCTCAAGAGCGGAGGAGTTCGGTCCTTATGACGTTGTCTTTATCGACCCTCCTTTTGCTCTGAATCTCCAGGAAAAAGCCATAAAGAAAGCCGTTCCGCTGCTCAATTCCTCCGGTCTAATCTATGTGGAGAGCCCAACTGAAATATCGGATGAGTTTTTAGACTCTTTCGGTTTAACGGCCGTAAAACGATCAAAGGGAGGCGCAAGCCACTTACTCTTAGCCCAAAAAACGGAGGATTAAAAATGATTGCGACTTATCCGGGAACTTTCGATCCCGTCACCAAAGGTCACGAGGACCTTATTCGAAGAGCTTCAAAACTTTTTCCTCAGCTAATTGTGGCAGTTGCGGAAAGCCGAAAGAAGAACACTCTTTTTTCTTTAGATGAACGCGTAGAACTGGTTAAAGCGGTTACTCAAGACCTGCCTAACGTCAAAGTTATCGGTTTCGATTATCTTCTGGTAGACCTTCTCAAGCAAAATCATTCCTTATGCATCGTTCGAGGTGCCAGAGCGGTCAGCGATTTTGAATATGAATTTCAGATGGCAGGGATGAACCAGCTGCTCCTGCCGGAAGCCGAGACAATCTTTTTGACACCGTCCCCCGGCTATCAATTTGTCAGCGGAACCTTCGTTAGAGAAATTGCTCTTCTCGGAGGAGACGTCAGCAAGTTTGTCAGCCCTGTGGTGTTGGAAGCTTTTCAAAAAAAGCTTTCAAAAAACTAGACAAAGTGCGCTGTTTACATACGAACCTCACCAAAACAAATTCTCTTTTTATAAGGGTATTTACCTAAAATATCCTCCCAATTGCCAAGGTAGTTAACTCTTGCCTCCTCTTCTAAAATGAAGGGGTGATACTTGGTTTCGAATTCATCTCAAACCAAGTTATACGCACTGGATTTTTTGTGAGAGGCGGTTATGAGTAATGTTTCGTGGGAGTGGCTCTCTGCAGTACAGCAGGGCCGGCAATACGATCTTGATGCAAAAACGCCTGACTGTGCAGTTCCGATTGTTCCATGGATTCATCCGCCTGTTCATCCCAGACTGCAGAGCCTTATCATCAGAATCGGCAGAAAAATTCAGCTAGCACGGCAAGATAAACTCATTTCTCTAGACCGAAGCATTAGTCATCTTGCTCTTGTGACTAGCGGAGTTACAGCGCGAAATTTCGGCAATCCAATCGTAGGGACTGAAAATGCGGCGGCTATTTCTCCTCCGGGTCATCTTGCATTCGGGAATTTGAACTTTTTTACCGAACGGCCGGCTTTCGGTCATTATTTCGCTTTAACAAAAGCGGAAGTTGTCGTCTGTAACAAAGAACTCCTGCTTCCAGTGCTGAAAGCAGATCCCGAACTTTTCTTTTTGCTTGTCCGACATTTCGAAAGCTGTGCTCTATCAGACCGCATCGGCTTTGCTTACATGGCGTTTGCACCGGTTGAAGAACGCCTGAAGGCCTTTGTCATTAGCTGGGCTGTACATTATGCAAAACTATCGGAAAAAGACGGGGAAGCGTGGCTCACCATGCCGGTACCCCTGACTCGAAGCAACCGATGTCTTTTAGCAAACGCATCTTCCGTTTCAACGGATACCTATCTAAAACGTTGGAAAGACAATGGAGTCTGGATTCGAAACGGAGATTTCGTATCTTGTCCCACTTCTTTCTTAGAAGAAACCTATAAATGGATGAGAAGTTCCGAAGAGCAGAGTGCATACTCTTATGCTCCGACCCTTCTGGAACTATTTCACCATCTTCCCGAGCTCCGCTCTCATCTCTACTAGCGAGCTATTCAACGGACTTATTCTTTCTCAAGGCCGTGTCTTTCTGCCAAAGACTCGGCTTTTTATCGTGTGAAACCGGTTATTTTTCTTTGCCTCAAAGTCTGAAATAGCTAGAGTCCAAGCCATTTCAGGCTTTTTTACTGCTATTCCTCACGTAATCGAGTGATATTCTGTTCTTAATATAGGGGATACCCTAGCATTCATCAACCAAAATACTTAGGTAGTTGGCAAAACGTCTGATTTTTAGAATTGCTACTAAAGATTCACCTCACAACCACTTAACACAAGGAAAACTATTATGAATATCTCAAGACGTTCCTTCCTCCGCTCTTCCGCAGCAGCTTCCGTTGCTACTCTCGGCATGCTCGGAACAGCTCATGCTGAAGCCCTCCCGAAAGATGTTAAATGGGATGAGACTTGCTCTCTTCTCGTCATCGGAACAGGTTTTGCCGGCCTCGGTGCTGCCCTCGAAAGCCACTATCTCGGCATGAAGGACATCCTTGTTGTTGACAAAATGCCATCTGCCGGCGGCAACTCCATCATTAACGGCGGCGCTATCGCTGCAGCCGGAACCGACATGCAGGAAAAAGCAAATATCAAAGATAATGCTGACCTCCTCTATTCCGACATTCTAAAAGCCGGCGGCGGTATTGCCCATGCCAATCTTGCCAGAAGAATTGCTGACGAATCCGTCTCCAACTACAAGTGGCTTCGCGACGAAATCGGCGTTAAGTTCAAAGCTGTTACATATCACGGCGGCCACTCCGTTCCTCGCAGCCATGCTGTAATGGAAAACAACGGCTCCGGCTTCATCAATCCAATGCTTGCCAAGTGCAAAGAATTCGGCATCAAGGTTCAGCTCCGCACTATCGTCGACGATCTCGTCGTTAACGACAAAGGCTGTGTAGTCGGTGTGAAGGCCCGTATTAACCATCGCTTCAACCGTCCGGAAAGCGGCAAGGTTGTATACATCCGTGCTACCAAGGGCGTTCTTATTGCCTCCGGCGGCTTCAGCCAGAACGTTAAGATGCGCACCAGCCATGACCCGCGCTTAACCGACGCCTTCACTTCCACTAACCATCCGGGTGCTACAGGTGAAATGATTCAGGAAGCTCAGCAGATTGGTGCCAACACTATTCACATGGACTGGATTCAGCTTGGTCCATGGACCTCTCCTGACGAATCCGGCTTCGGCTTGGCACCTCTGGCTGTTGAATCCATGGTTGGCTACGGTCCAATGATCAACCCGAAGACAAGCAAGCGCTTCATCAAAGAAACCGGCAACCGCAAAGTTCGTGCTGACGCTATCGTTGCTATCGGTGCTCCCGCCATCATTTATACCAATGAACAAAACTTCATGAACAAAGTCGTTGGCAAAAATATGAAGCAGGAACAGTTCGAAGCTGCTCTGAAGAACGGAGTTATCCGCAAATTCGATGATTTGAAGTCTTTAGCTGAGTTCTACAAACTTGACTATGCAACTCTTGAAAAGGAAAACGAAACTTTCAACGGCTACATGAAAGCCAAGAAAGATCCGGAATTCGATTGCATGTTCTTCAATGACGGCGTTCAAAACGTTAAAGGACCTTTCTACGCCATCAGACTCTGGCCGCGCGTTCACCACACCATGGGCGGCTTGGAAATCAACGAAAAGGCCCAAGTTCTCAATGTTAAGGGTGAACCAATCTCCGGCCTCTATGCAGCAGGTGAAGCTACAGGCGGTGTACACGGCATGGTACGTCTCGGCACAGTGGCTGTTGCTGACTGCATCATCTTCGGACGCATCGCTGCCAGAACAGCAAACGCATGGGGCGGCTGCTAATTAGCCATGTAATCAGTGAAGTGCCTCATGGCACTTCACGCCTCGTCGGAGACTCTTATGAAAACCAAAAAACTATCTTCAATTTTATGGGCTTCTTTAGTTTGTTCCGTCGCTTTTGCTCTCTGCCAGCCTTCTTATGCTGCAGACGCTAAGATGGGGGCAGACCGTCATATCGCCAAGGGATTAAATTGTCAGACTTGCCACGGCAATGACATGAAAAATCCGCAATTCCCGGAAGAAGCCACTTGCGTGCAGTGCCATAACAAAGAAGCTTTAGCAGAAAAAACTAAAGATTTACCGGGAGCAAATCCACATAAAGCACCTCATAACGGAGACTGCATTAACTGCCATCTCCAGCATGAGCCAGCTGAAGACTACTGTGCTCAATGTCATAAATTTAACTTCAAAGTTAAATAACCAAAACAACCAATCAAAAGTGGAACATCATGAAAAAATATAGCTCACTACTCACTGCAGTTCTTGCCTCCGCTTGCTCGCTCGCTTTTGCCTCTGACGTCACTGTCTATGGCGTGGTCGACTCTTATGTTCAGGTCTACAACGGCGGTAACGGTACCGTTGTGGACATTGGAAGCGGCGGTAAAGGCGGTTCTCGCTGGGGCATTAAGGGAAGCGAAGATCTCGGAAACGGCGTCAAGGTATTTTTCCGCTTAGAAAACGGCTTCTTGCTTGATGACGGCACAAATACTCCCGCCGGAAACGGTAACGGCTGGGCCTTTCAAAGAGAATCAGTTTTAGGGTTAACCAGCAATAGTTGGGGTACTTTCTCTTTCGGCCGCCAGTACACACTGAATTTCGGAGGTATTGCTCAGTTTGATGCATTCGCCTGCAGCTTAGGAAGCACTATCAACAACTTCATGTCACCTGCTCCTTATCTTCCGGGCACTCACATTCCGGGCATCAATGGAGCATCCGGTGTTGATAACCTGACCAGACGCGACAATTCGTTTATATATGAATCTCCAAGTCTCGGCGGTTTAAAACTTTCCGCCATGGTGTCTCTAGGAGAACAGACTAAACTTAACGGAGAAACTTCCAATAAGCTCGGCAACTCCTATGCCGCACAAGCTGTCTATCGCAAAGGTGCTTTTGGAATCGGATTTACCTACACCTATCAAAATCTGGCTGGTAAAGCTCCCAATGATTTCCAGACCATTAACGCACATGAGTCTCTCTACAATGTCGGCGCCAGCTACGATTTTGGATTCACAAAACTCTATGGCAATTTCGTCTTCCGCGACGGATCCAAAGCCTTGGATCGCAACACCAATCCAAATATCGCTGTCTACAGCGTATCTACCAAAACACCTTTAGCAGGCGGTTATTTACTCAATGGTCTCGCCTTCCTGAGGAACAACACAACGGATCATGCCAACGCCTGGAACGTATCAGCCAGATACGACTATCCGTTGAGCAAACGTACAACTATTTACGGTGGTGCAGCCTATATGCACAATGGTGCAAATGTTAATTACACCATCAATGGTGGCGGCGGGTCTTCTTCGGCTCCTGCAACTAAAGTTGGCAAGAGCCCTTGGACTACTTTTATCGGCTTAAACCACAACTTTTAATTAGCTAAATAACACCTGCCGCTGAATTCGGAAAATAAGACGGAGAAGGGTTGGGAATTTGCACTCCGTCTTCCGAATCCAGCTGCTAGCTTCTCCAATTGAAGGATATTTTTTCGCCCGCACCTCTGATGCGGGCCTTTTCTTTCCCAAAAACAAATACTCTCGGTTCAACTATTAGAACTCAGTCGATGAGTCTTTAATCAATTCAGCACAAAAATCTGCCAGTTTTTTCCTAGCGGCTAACACTTCAGTGTCTGTCTGACGATGCCTCGGACTCCAAATAGAATCCGGAAATGCTGCGTCATCTTCATAGCGAGCAATCAAGTGCCAATGAAGATGAGGCACCATATTTCCGAGCTGAGCCCAGTTAACCTTAGTAGGCCTCATGTTCTCTAAAACGATTTTTTCTATCCTGCTTAAAGCCGAAATAATGCGCATTTGTGCTTCAGGGCTAAGCTCTGACATTTCTTTAACGTGATCATTGGCGATCACACGGAAATATCCCGGATAGTCCGCGTCATTGACTTGAATGACCCGGAATAAATCATTTTTGAGAAGTACGTTCTCACCCGTTGGAGAGCAAAGGGGACAATTTGTCATAGAAGCACCTTTTCAATAAGTCCGTCCTTCACCTCAGACAGAACCTTATGCATCCAATTCTTACCGTGTTTAGCTTTCATCATTTCGACAATCAAGAATTCGCTGGTAGTCTTGACCGCATCTGAGTAACGGCTCATGCCTTGATAACATCCTGGACAAGTTGTCAGAATCTTAATTTCGCCCCGGAAGTCATCTTTCTTCAATTTAGCCGAAGCTCCTTTGAGACTTTCCTCTTTGCTCTTGCGAACTTGGCTGGCAATATCAGGACGTCCGATAGCAAAAGTTCCGCTTTCGCCGCAGCACCTTTCAGAAAGTTCGATGGCAGAGCCGTCCGCAGGCTTAAGAATCTGGTTAACTGTCTTAATAGGAACGCCTTCTTTCAACGGAGTATGGCATGGGTCGTGATAAATGTAGCGCGTGTTTTTAGCACCGGGCAGTTCAATCCCTTTTTCCTTCAAAAAGTCGTGAATATCCATCACTCGGCAGCCTGGGAAGATACTTTCAAAATTGTATTCTTTAAGTTGATGCAGACACGTTCCGCAGCTGACCAACACGGTATTGATATCCTTGTAGTTCAAAGTATTGGCAATACGGTGGAAAAGCACTCGGTTGCGGGTGACAATTTCTTCGCTCTTCTGCTTCATGCCGTTGCCGGCCTGCGGATAGCCGCAGCATAAGTATCCCGGAGGAAGCACCGTTTGGATATCCAAATCATGGAGCATACCGATGACAGCTACGGAAACTTGAGAATACAGACGTTCGCTTCCGCATCCAGGGAAATAAAACACCGTTTCTTTTTCGTTCCTTTCCTTATTTCTAATAATCGGAACATATGTTGTTTCTTCAATGTCCAACAGCTTACGGGAAGTTGTCGGAATCTCAACCTTCGGAAGCTTGCGGTTGACCAAATGAATAACTTCTTCCTTCAAAGTCGGCTTCCCGGTTGAGAATCCGGGACGTCTGGCCGAGGGCGCAGCCGCCATCTTCAAGGTATCCGCCGCCATTCTTTGGACCTTAAAGCCGTACTCAATCAAGCCCTTTCTAGCTGCACGAATAAGCATCGGCTTTTCAATCTCAAGGAACTTAAGACCGAAGTATTTCGCCGGAGACTTCTTCTCTTTATTCAGACGATGAAGCATGTCTCTCATCATCATCGTGACGTGCCCGAAGTCAATCTTGACTGGACACGGCTTCTGACATTTTTGACAAATTGTGCAGTGGTCGGCTAAATCCGCGAACTCCACAAAGTGCTTCTGAGACAAACCGCGGCGGGTCTGCTCTTCATAGAGGAAAGCCTCAAGAAGCAGGGAGACTGCAATAATCTTATTTCTCGGCGAGTACAGCAGATTGGCATTGGGTACGTGAGTAGTACAGACCGGTTTGCATTTACCGCAGCGTAAGCAAGTCTTGATTTCATCAGAAATCTGCTTGGCTTCGCTGTTTTGCATAATGATCGACTCGTGACCAAGCAAATTAAAGCTGGGCGTGTAAGCCAAAGAAAGATTGGCCTCCGGTCTGAGCTTGCCTTTGTTGAAATGACCTTGCGGATCAACTCTGTCTAAGTACTCATAAAACTGATCAAACTGTCCCGGTTCAACGAACTCAATTTTCGTCATACCAATACCGTGTTCGCCGGAAATCGCTCCGCCGAGCTTCTTGGCCACACCCATCACATAGGCAACAGCTTCATTAGCGATTCTGAGCATGTTGATGTCATCGGAGTTCACCGGAATATTGGTATGAACGTTGCCGTCGCCTGCATGCATATGCAGTGCAATGAATACGCGGCCTCGCAAAACCTTGTCGTGAATTTTTTTAATCTGTTCTCTGACTGCCTCGAAGCTGTCGCCGGCGAAAATGTTGTACAACGGCGCGATAACTTCTTTTTTCCAAGAGATGCGGAGTAAGTGGTTTTGAACAAGACCCAAAAGCGTGAGGTACTTGTCCTGAGATTTAACTGATTCATCAATGACTCGGCCGAGACTTTCAAGTGCGGCAACCGCTTCAGCTAAGTTTTCATCCAAATGATTCAGGACATACTGCCACTGGGATTTAACTTTATCCAAAAGAGCAATTGCAGCAGGGATTCTTTCTTTCAGCAGTTCCTCCTTGCTCAGTCCCTGGGACGATACTGCCAACTTGCCTAAGGCGATTGGCCCGCGAAGATAAGCTTCAACGGCATCAATCATGTCTATCTTATTCTGGATGGAACAGCGGATATTAAAACGCTCGCAGGCATCGGTGTACTCGCCAATTTTGTCCAGCGGGATGACAACGTCTTCATTTAATTTAAAGGCGTTTGTGTGTTTGGAAATTGCTGAGGTCTTAGAGCGTTCCTGCCAGAATTGGTGACGGGCTTCCGGAGTCTTAGCAATAAAGGTTTCACCGTTGCCCTCAAGAGCAATTTGTTTGATTTTCTCTACTTGACGGTCGATAGCTTCTTCATTGTCCCCAATGACATCACCGACAATAACCATCTTCGGATATTCGGCGCGCACACTCTTCGGGGCATAGTTAATTGCATGAAGATAGCGGTCGTCCAAATGTTCCAAACCGGCGAGCATCACGCCCTCGGGATGAGAATCAAGCAGCTGAGAAATTGCATAAATAGCCGGACCGGCGTTGCTGGCAGCTCCGTAGAACTCTAAACAAAGAGTTTGAGTGAACGGCGGCATCTTATACAAAACGAATTTGGCAGAGGTAATGATGCCGTCAGTGCCCTCTTTCTGAAGTCCCGGCACACCGCCGAGGAACTTATTGGTTACGTCCTTTCCTAATCCCGGCTTCCTGATTGTGCTGCCGTCAATCTTGATAATTTCAGTACGAAGCACCTTGGCATTTTCAGGATCTTTGGTACCTTCTTTGTACACAACCTCAAATTCAACTTCTTTTTGTTTATGAATCTTGCCGAGGTTATGGTTTAGACGAGTGACTTCAATCCATTCGCCGTTGGGACCAACCATACGATACCAATAGACACTGTCAACTGTGGTGCCCCAAAGAACGGCCTTTTTACCGCCGGCATTTTCTGCGATGTTGCCCCCAATGGAACAAGCGTAGTTAGAGTTTGGGTCAACGGCAAAAATCCACCCGTCTTTGGCTGCCTTATCGGCCACTTGTTTATTTACAGCACCGGCCTGGGCATAAATCGTTGCAGTCGCATCGTCTCTGCCGCGCAAATGAACCATTTCCGGAGCGGCGATGGCATTAAGTTTTTCCGTATTGATAACAGCACTTTTCTCATGAAGCGGAACTGCGCCTCCGGTATAGCCTGTACCTGCACCTCGAGGAACAATCGTCAAACCCAAAGAGATACAAGCTTGAACAAGACCTGGAATTTCAGATTCGCTGTCGGGAAACAAAACCACAAAAGGATAGTGGACACGCCAGTCCGTGGCATCTGTCACATGCATTGCGCGGGAGAAACCGTCAAAACGGATATTTTCCGGCTTGGTATGTTTTTTCAGTTTCTTTATAACCAAACGTCGGAAATCCCAAGAGCGTTCGAAAGAACTCTTAAATTTTTCAACGGTCACCAATGCTTTCTGAATCAACTGAGAAATCAGCTCTTCGCGCCTAGAAGAACTTCTGCCGTCGATTCTCTTTTGAATGGCATTAATACGGTGATAAAGCGCATCAACCAACAGGTCTCTTCTCTTTTTGTTGAAGAGCATATCCTCCTGCAGATACGGGTTACGCTGAATGACCCAGATATCTCCCAGCACTTCGAACAGCATACGTGCAGAACGTCCCGTTCTGCCCTTTTGAGCTCTCAGGGTTTCTAAAATATCCCACGCCTCTTTGCCAAGCAAACGAATGACAATTTCGCGATCTGAATAAGAAGTGTAGTTATAAGGAATTTCCCTTTGTCTATGAGTCTCTTCTCGTTCGGTTTCTTTGGCTGTAATTCTTTCCTTTTCCACAGGCCTATCTCCAGGTCATTGTTTAGAAGAATCTTTTTTCTTCGAACTTTTATCAAAGTCAGTGAAAAACATTGTACCTTCTGACCTTGAAAATAGACTGATCTCAATAGATTTTTTCTCGACAAAACAAATTTTCACCGTTTCTAGTGGTATGTTTGAAAGTTCCTGTAATCAACTATTAACCGGTTAAATCAATGCTTGAACAAGAATATCTTCGCCGCGTTTTAACGGCAAATGTTTATGAGGTAGCTAAAGAAAGCCCTCTTCAAAAGGCCACACTCCTCTCCGCCAGAACTGGCAATACCGTACTTCTAAAGAGAGAGGATCTTCAAAGCGTGTTCAGTTTCAAACTGCGCGGTGCCTTCAACAAGATGTCAAAACTTTCTGAAGAAGAAAGAGCACGAGGAGTTATTGCCGCCAGCGCCGGCAACCACGCACAAGGGGTTGCCTTAGCAGCCAGCAAACTTGGCTGCAGAGCCGTTATCGTGATGCCGATTACCGCACCTGATTTAAAAGTTAATACAGTACGACGCCTCGGCGGTGAAGCCGTCCTTTTCGGCGACTCATTCTCTGAAGCCGCTGCTTATGCCGAGGAACTAAAAAATAGAGAAGGTCTAACTCCAGTTCATCCTTTTGATGACCCTGATGTGATTGCAGGACAGGGCACCATTGGTATGGAGATTATTCGCCAAGCCAACGGCAGAAAAATTGATGCAGTGTTTGCTCCGGTCGGCGGGGGCGGACTGCTTGCCGGTATTGCCGTTTATATTAAGGCCCTGTACCCTGAGATTAAAGTTTTTGGTGTTCAAACCGTTGATTCCGACGGTATGCGCCAATCTCTTGAAAAAGGTGAAAGAGTTGAGCTTCAGGATGTCGGTCTTTTCTCCGACGGTACTGCCGTAAAACTCGTCGGTAAAGAAACTTTCAAGCTTTGTGAAAAATTCGTTGACGGCATCATCACCGTGACTACCGATGAAGTCTGCGCCGCCATCAAAGATGTCTTCCAAGACACTCGCAGCATCCTTGAACCGGCAGGTGCCCTTTCTGTGGCCGGCATTAAGAAATACGTCAAAACAAATCAAGTCAAGAACGAAACTTTAGTCGGCATCTTATCCGGTGCCAATATGAACTTCGACAGACTGCGTTTCGTTGCAGACCGCGCAGAAGTCGGTGAACATCGTGAAGTACTTTTCTCAGTCACTATTCCGGAAGAAAGAGGATCTTTCAGAAGACTCATCTCTCTTCTCGGCAACCGCAACGTCACCGAATTCAATTACCGTATTTCCGATGCCAAGGACGCCCAGATTTTCGTCGGCATTCAGACTCAGCATAGAAGCGAAGCCGAGGGAATCGCTAAGCTCTTCAAGGATAACGGATTCCCCTGCTTGGACATTACTGATAACGAAATGGCCAAAACTCATTTGAGATATATGGTCGGCGGTCACTCTGCATTGGCAACCAATGAGAAACTCTTCCGATTCGAATTCCCGGAAAGACCGGGCGCACTCGGCAAGTTCCTCTCCAGCGTCAATCCTGACTGGAATATTTCCTTGTTCCATTACAGAAACCAAGGCGCTGACTACGGCAAAGTCTTAGTCGGTTTGCAAGTTCCTGACAGCGACAGAGAAAAATTAAATGACGTCCTCAAGAATCTTGGTTATTCCTATGTTGAAGAAACTGACAATCCGGCTTATAAACTGTTCTTAGGATAACTAAGGACTGTTTTCATCATGGACCCGATCTCTGACAAAAGCGTAGAACAAGTAATGTCGAGGCTTCCTCCGCAAGCCAGAACCGCCCTGCATGTCATGTCTGAAATGCAGAACAGAGAACCGGAAGACGTCCTAAGAGATGAAATCAAAAAATATATCGAAGGACGCATCCCTGCTATTGACCTCGAAGGGATCGTCCACGGTATTAAAGACAAGGCATACACTGCAGGCTATCTAGTCGGCAGTCTTAGAAAATTTGCCCGAAACTGGAACTCAAGATAGTTCTGAAAAAATTGGGCCGAGAATCTTCATAGTTCTCGGCGTTTTTGTACCTAGACAAAACAATTCTGAACATCTATTACGTCAATGAAAAACCACCAATAGAACGCTATGTGTACCAGTCCGAACCATGGTAAGTACAAGCTTCTCTATATCTGAGCAGTACACCATCAGCCAGTCATTTTGTATATGACACTATCGGACATTTCTATTCTGACGGAAATCCAGAAGCGAGTAATCTCGTTACTTTCGACCCAACGGTTTTTCGTTAATGAGGAGATTAATAACAGCTTTCAATTCGGCTTTTAACAGCCTTCTTATAGCTTTTTTGAATTGAGAACAATACTTAACGCGAAGCATTTAACGAATCCATGACGTCATCGGCAGTGGAGAAAGGTCCGACAAGATCTTTCTCTTCTATCGCTTCCTCGATAGCTTTCATGGTTTCTTGAGACGGTTTTTCGATTTGCAAAACAAAAGGAAATCCGTTTTTTCTTATCATTGCTTTAGCAAAGATATTTATGGCTGTGGAAGGAGATAGGCCAAGTTCCTCACAGACCTGAAAAAATTCAGCCTTAACTTCCGTATCCATGCGAGCGCTGACAGTACAGTAGGCCATACTTAATCCATATTTTTATAAAAGTCTCTTGCATTGTATTACGAATGCGCAACACAGCGCCTCAGTTCCTAAAGAACTGAGGCGATTTGAGGATCAAACTGGAAAAAGTATATTACCCAAGCAGTTTCTTCACAGTCTTGATATAAATATCCAGGCAGTTTCTGACCTGATATGGATATCCATATTCATTGTCGCCGTGCATATTTCCGCCGGACGGACCGAAGGTCACGACAGGAATTCCCAACGACACAGCCAAAATATTGGAGTCACAAACAGAAGGGTCGTAGGCGCATGGAAGCTTTTCTCCAGTTACTTCAGTAAAACTGTCTTGGAGAGCAAGCACAAGCTCATGATCTTCAGGAATAGCGAAAGATTTCATGTATGGGCTGCTTCTTGGTTTGAGACGCACCTCTACTTTGTCTTTCAGTCCAAGCTTTTCAGCTGCTTCCGTGAGCTGCTTGAGACAGCTTTCTTCGTTCTCTCCGGGGACCACATAGCGGTCAAGGAAGAGCAGAACAGTATCCGGCACCGTCAAAGTCGCGGTAGTGCCCCCTTCAATGTAACGAACACACCAAGTCCCTTTTTCCAGTTTCGGATGGGTTGCCGTGGGAAGGGCTTCGATCGCTTCTGCCATCTTGCCTGCCAGAATAATGGCGTTTTCTCCGCTTTCCGGATATCTGCAAGTGTGGCCGGCTCGGCCATGAACGATAACTTCAAAGCTTAGTCTGCCGCGGAATCCTACCGCCACATTGTCATAGCGGCATTCGGCCATAATGGCGTAATCAGCATGAATATTATCTTCGTCAACCAATTGGTAAGTACCTTTGCTGAGGATTTCTTCGTCGGAAACAAAGCACCCCACCAACTTTCCGGAGAACTCTTCTTTATGGTGTGCGAAGTACTCCAGCGTACAAAGGATATCGGCAAGTCCGCCTTTCATATCCATTGCACCTCGGCCGTAGACCTTATCACCTATTTCAGTCGGTTTAAAAGGGTTGGTATTCCAGTTCTTTAAGTTGACCGCCACTGTGTCGATGTGACCGATCAGCAACATGGTTTTACCCGGTTTTCCGCTATCGAGTTCGCACCAAACGGATGGACGCTGGCGTTCTTTATCATCGGGGAAATAACTGTAATGCGGTTCTATTCCCATTCCTCTCAGAACTTCAGCAACATAATTAGCGGCGTTGATTTCATGACCGTCGACGGAGTCGATGCTGATGAGGTCGTACCATCTCTTAATAACTGTATCCATCATTAATCCTTTGCTAAAGCTGCATTACCGGTTAAAACTTCTTCCTCAAGCTTGGCTTCGTCTTCTTCCATCTTGGCCAAACCGATACCTGTTAAAGCGTAAACGGCAGAGAGAATGATGGAGAGCCAAAGCATCGGAGCAAATGCCATGAATGCAATATTGGCGACGCCGAGTGTGGAAGCCGTGTAAGAACCTGTTGTGGACCAAGGAACCAACGGAGCAAGACCGGTACCTGTATCCAACATCATGCGCATCAAATTCTTACGGTGAAGTTTATATTTCGGGAACATATCCTTTGTCATAGAACCGACAACCGGATAGCTGACATAGTAGGCGCCGGTAATCATGAAGAACAGAGTATGGAGGCACATAACCCCGAAGCACATGATGCGGCCATTCTTTGCAAACTTCGTAACGTAATCCAATAAAACTTGAGCAACGCCTGCCGTTCTCAAAGGAGCCCCGAAGATAGCTGCGGCCATCAACAAACCGATTGTGCTGAGCATACTGGTGAAGCCGCCGCGGTTAAGCATCTTGTCTACAAATGCGGAATCCGTATGGATAGAAAAACCGCTATACATGAAGTTCATGATGCTCTTAAGGGTAACGCCTTGGAGAAGCATGGCAATGAAGGCTGCAACGGCAATACCGGCTACGAAAGTAGGAATAGTCGGTTTTTTCCAAACGATAAGAGCGATAACTACCAATACAGGAAGCAAGGTAATTGGACTCAGAACGAAACTCTTTTCAATAGTATGAAGAATTTCAGAATAAGTAGCGCCTTCCATGGAGCCGGAGGTAAAGCTCAGGCCGTAAACAAAGAAGAAAATCAAGCTGATGATATAAGCCGGACCGGTTGAAATCAAAGAATGTTTGATACCCTCAAGCAATGGAGTATCAGTTACAGTGGCTGTAATAACAGGAGAGTCGCTAAGCGGGGAAATCTTATCACCGAAGAATGCACCGACGCAGACGGCACCGGCAGCTGCTTCAACCGGAACGCCCAGGCCTTCGGCCACGCCCATACAGGCCACGCCGACGGTAGCCAAAGTTCCCCAAGATGTTCCTGCTAAAGTACTCATTAAAGTACAAAGAATACAGGCAACCGGTAAGAAAAGTTCAGGGGTAATGACCTTCATGCCGTAGTAAATCATAACCGGAATAGTACCGGCAGCCATCCAAGCACCGATTAAGACGCCGACTGATAACAGAATTAACATTGCCACCAGCATTGAGGCGATCATATCTTTGATGCCTTTTTGGATCTCGTTGTAGCCAATGCCGAAGGCACAAGCCATCAAGCACATAATGGCACCGTCAACCGCCAAAACAATTCTGGCGTTAACTTTAAGTGTCATCAGGCCAAAGAAAATTATTGCAATTCCAAGAAATAGCATTGACATAGCCTGCCAAGGGGCTAGTTGCTTGCTTTCAGAGTTAGCCATTTGTTCCTCCAGGGACACTAAATATTTATTTCACAGGATTGAGCCTTCCGGTCTCAACATAGTTAATGTGTCTCTGCGAGTTAGGATGAGGTATATCTGTTGAGTTCCGGTAGCGCTCCACTAAAAAGTGACAGTCCGCAAGATGTTTTCTTACGGCCCAGCGTCATTACCTCCGGAGCAGATAATGAAACTTCGGCGGGTTTTCCTTTCTGCATCTCTCAATTCTCCGAGAAGAGATACATACTGATAAAAACCGCTCCTCTACCTTTACTGATAATCCTATTCCTAAAATGTAAAGAAAAATTACTTTCTAGGAACTATCGATCTACTTATTTTCCCGAACCTTTCTTTGGTTATAGGTCCTGAAGCCGTTGGGTGATTTGAAAATTGAATACAAATTCAAAAGGCGCCTTTAACGAACTTACCTTTCTTTTGAATAGGTTAACTTTTGCGCCTTCTCCAAAACAGATAAGCTCCGCAGCCGATAAATAAGCCCAGGAAACCGGCGGGGAAAACCCACAGAGCTATCGTGGAACCATTCATCTCCGGAGCATAACGAATCTGTTGCCCATACTTATCTGCAAAGATTTTTAGGATTTCTTCTTTTGTTTTGCCTTCCTTTAGAAGCTGAAAAATCTCAGCCTTCATTCTTGAGGCCTGCGGCAATTCGGATTCATATAAATTCTGATTTATAGAATCAGGGCAACGCAGTTCTTTAGAAATTTGGATTGCTTCTTGTGTTATGGAAGAATTGCTTTGGGCCCAAGCTGCTGAGAGGACTGCACAGAAGAAAGCGCATCCAAGGAACCACTTTTTAAACATTTTTTCTCCTGCGGACAAAAAAGAAAATAGAAGACAACAGCATGATGCAGCCGCCAAGCCAAATCCAGCTGACAAGAGGCTTGATGCTTATTCGTACCAGATAATCCGTCGAGCTTAATTTATTTCCCATCGACACATACAAATCGCGGAAGAACCCGTGAGAAATACCTGCCGCCGTCATTTGCATACCATTACTCTTGAATGTTTGTCTCTGCGGGTAAAGCTCGGTCAGAACCTCTTCCTTATCATTAAGAACCATCACATGGCCTTCATCGGCATAGAAAGATGGGTAATCAACTTTAGCCGTACGATCGTAGACGAAGATTAAATCGCCTAACGGACGTCCGTATCCCGGGCCCATCCTCACGACAGCTTCTTGTTGGTATTGAGTATCCCCGACTACACCCAAGATGCTGACTGCAATACCGAAATGCGCAACCAAAGCGAACCAATTGATTTTGTTTTTATGTTGAATAATCCTGCAGATGCCCGAAAGCACGATGGCCGAAGCACTAAAGACACCTAAGGCTGTATAAACGGGAGAATTGTTTGCCGTCATAAATCCGCAATAACAGGCTATGGCAATGCTCCAGCAAACAACACCGGTCCATATCGGCCAGCGTGAATATCTGAGCTGCGCAGCGCTAATCAGAATCGCTGCCAACACAACCATCGGAACGAAAATACTATTGAAGTAGGGTGCTCCAATGCTTAGAGAACCATTCCAAATAGCTTGATAAATCAACGGATAAAGAGTCCCGAAGAGAATGCACAGGGAGCTGAAAACCAATAGTAGAACACCAAAAATGACACTGATTTCAGCGATGGTAAATGAACTGTCTTTTGGCTCGCTGACTTTATTGAATTTGGCCGCAAAATAGAAAATAGCCGGAAGCACAATCAATGCCAAGATACAAAGCAAGAAATTTCCGCGATTAGGATCGGACGCGAAAGCGTGGACTGACTGAATTACTCCGGAACGCACGATAAACGTACCGATTAGACAAAACGCAAATCCAAAAATAGAACAGGCAATTACAGTTCTTAATAACTTCTGGTTATATCTCAAAAGAAGCAGCGCATGGAGTTGTCCGGTCATCAGCAGCCATGGAATGAAAGAAGAGTTCTCAACCGGATCCCAGAACCACCAGCCGCCCCAACCTAATTCGTTGTAAGCCCACCAAGATCCGAGCATATTTCCTGCTGTCAGGAAGAGCCAAGTAATCACTGATACTGTCGTCAGGGAAGATACTTCCTGGCTTGAAAGCTTTCCTTTAACCAATCCTGCGATACCAAGGCAGAACACTAAAGCAAGACCTGCGTAGCCAAGGAACAAAAGAGGCGGATGGAAGATCATTCCGACATCTTGAAGAATAGGATTCAGATCTTTACCGTCCAAAGGATAAAAAGGCAGATTTCTAGCAAAAGGATTCGATGTAAAAATTAAGAATAGGCCGAGCAAACCAATGATACCGAGCATGGCTGCAAAGACTTTAGATTTAAAGTTTGCATCATCTTTTGAAAAAATACCGTAACAAAGACTCCACGCACAGATTGTCCAAATCCATAGAAGCATTGAGCCTTCATGACTGCCCCAAATCGCAGAGACTTTATAAAAATCCGGCAAAGACCTATTGGAGTGATTTGCGACATAGGCGATTGAAAAATCATTGGTCAAAAAAGCATAACCGAGAAGCAGCAAAGCTGCCGTAAAACCTAAAAAAGTCACCAGCATCGTCGGTTTCCAAAACCCCGTCCAGAACTGGTCCTGCTTTCCCGCTCCCACGGCAATGGGAATAAAACTAATCACCGCACAGAAAGAGGCGAGGACTAAAACAAAACTTCCTAACTCACCTATCACGTTACTCACCTTTTCTTGTCGATGTTGATTGATTTTGCTGCGCTTTCAGACGCTGCTCTGCGTTAGCAATGGCAGTACGAATTAGTTTTTCCTGCATAGGAGCATTACCGGCTTCAAGGACACTTCTCCAGTAACCGATAGCTTTTTCATAATCTTTTTTTCTGAAGGCATCTTCGGCCAAGAACATTTTGACTGACGGTTCTCTCGGATTGAGTCTCAAGGCGCTCTGTACTTCTTCTTCCACTTCCGGAGTCAGTTTTTTACCGTCGCGATAATAGAGAGCTTTGGCTTTCAATGCATAAAGAGAAGGATCCTGCTTCCTGATTTCCAGCAAAGAATTAATATTCTTAATTGCCTCTCCAAACTGGCCTGCCTCCATATACAAGGAGATAAGTTTTCTTCTCTCTACCATATCGTTGGGAGATTCTTGAAGAAGCTGTCGGGCTTCTGTAATTTTTGCGGCAAGCCGCGGATCTTGATCAACGTCTACTTGAGCAGTTTGCCAATCGTAG
The DNA here is from genome assembly GCF_902477955.1 of uncultured Turicimonas sp. NCBI lineage: Bacteria > Pseudomonadati > Pseudomonadota > Betaproteobacteria > Burkholderiales > Sutterellaceae > Turicimonas > uncultured Turicimonas sp. Next base: position 46,871 of record NZ_CABSJB010000002.1, read on the forward strand.
AATCTGCCGATTTTTAGATATGCTGCGCCGGAGGTTCCAACCAACGCAATAAGGAATAATAGAAAAGAAAGAGACAAGACGGCTTTATTCTTTTGAGTGCAAGCATAAAAAATAAAAATTGCCAACACAAAAGTGACGATGAACCCGATACTTAATACGAGCGGATTGAGCATAACTATTCAATGAACGATGCAGAGCTGCATCTTCTTAATCTGTTTCACACGAGAAAGCTCAGAGCCTTCTCTCTCCAATTTTGTTCCGAATTCGCCATTCTATAGAACGAATCTTATTGAAATCTTTTGAAAATACCACTTCCGTAGTAGTTACAACTTTTTCTAGCCTTTCTCTCCGAGCGAGCTTGTATTAATTTTTTTGATACCTCTCTATAAAGAATCTGAATTCCAATTGTCGAGAAATGGCTAATCGGCCACAATGACTTCAACATTTACTTCAACCTCAACTTAAGGAAAGAAATATGATTCAAGGAAACAACCGCGGAAAAATCAAACAGCCTCCAGCCGCTGAAGTAGTCAAGTACATGATTAATCCGACCATTAATGAAGAAGAACAAGTCCGTTCCTTCCAAAACTACGTTGAATGCAATAAGGCTCACGTTTTGATGCTGGAAAAGCAAGGAATCATCAAACCGGAAGTTGCTGCTAAGATTCTTGAAGTTGCCGAAGAAATGACAGCAATGGGCCCTACTCCTTCCTTTGAGCTTCGTCCGGAACTCGAAGAGATGTATTTCAATCTCGAGAACTACTTAATCGGTAAAGTCGGAATTGAAATCGGCGGTCAGCAGCACACAGCTCGTTCTCGTAATGACCTTTACGCAACCGTATGCCGTATGGATGTGCGCGTCTTGTATCTAGAAATCTGCAAGTTGTTCAACAAGATGAGAAGAACCATCCTTACAGTTGCACGTAATAACTTTGACGCAGTGATGGCTGGCTATACTCATTTGCAGCCTTCTGAACCGATTACATTTGCTCAGTATTGCTCAGCGATTCTCAATGCAATGGATAGAGACTACGCCAGAATTGAAACCGCTTGGAAGCAATTGAATATTTGTCCGCTTGGAGGCGGTTCCATGGGTTCAACAACTTGGCATATCGACAGAGAATTTACCGCTCGTCTGCTTGGTTTTGACGCCCCAATCGACAACTCTATCGACAGCGTAGGATCCCGCGACTACATCTTGGAAATCTTGAGTGCCTTCGGCATCGCAGCAAACACTTTCACACGTATGTGCCAAGACTTATATGTCTGGGCCACACCTGACTACGGATACGTTGAAGTAGCCGATGAGGTTGCAGTCTGCTCCTCCATCATGCCTCAGAAGAAGAATCCTTGGACTTTGGAACACATCAAAGGTAAAGCTTCCAATGTTGAAGGGTGCTGCATCGCCACTTGGATGGTAATGAAAAATACCCCTTACACTCACAACAATGAGGCCAACGGTGAAGGCCCAACAATGATGTGGACAGCATTTGCCGAAATGAAGGCTTGTATTGAATTGTTGGCCGTTACGATGCGCGGCATCAAGCTCAACAAAGAGTTGATGGTCAAAACCGCTTCCAACAACTTCTGCACGATGGCTGAATTGGCAAATACACTCGTCCGTGCTGATCACATCTCTTTCAGAACAGCCCACGATATCGTTGCTCACGTTGTTAACCATATGTTGGAAAACAACAAGAAAGCCAGTGAAATTGACCGTTCAGTTATTGTCCCGATTGCAAAAGAGCTCTTCAATATTGACTCTCAAGTCACTGACGAAGAAATTCAGCTCGGATTGGATCCGGTTAAGAACGCCAACTCTAAGTCCAGTCAAGGCGGTTCAGCACCTGAGGAAGTAGCCCGTCAATTAGACAGACTCGAAAGACTCATTGAAGCAAGCGAAGTGAAAGTTGTCGAAAGAACTCATCAGCTTGCTGACGCTAAGGTAGAGACTGAAAGACTGATACAGTCACTTTTTGCTCGAGTGTAAACTAGACCGTAACAAAGCCGTCTCTATGGCGGCTTTTTTCTTCTAACTTCCTTTTAAGTTCACTGCATGGCAGAAATATCTAGTTTTTTATCCGACGTTGCTTCATCAGCCCCGGCTCCGGGAGGCGGATCCTGTTCCGCTATTGCACTGGCACAGGCAGCTGCGTTAATCAGCAAGGTAATGTCCTTAAGCATGAAGGATGCTTCCGAAAAGCAAAAAGAAAACTATGCTGAATCGCTAAAGACTCTGGAGAAAATGCGGGAGCTCCTAATAGGACTAGCCGACAAAGATTCCCAAATTTTCTTAGATTTAATTGTTGCATTTCGGCTTCCAAAAAATAGTCCCGCAGAAATCGAGAAGAGACGAATTGAAATTCGCACTAGGTACTCTGAAGCCGCTGAGTCGCCTCTCAACATGATTAAGGCCGCCTTCCCTCTCAGAACCGACATTATTGCTCTGATGCACGATGGAAATCAGAACGCCTTGTCTGACACACTCTGTGCGGCAAAACTTTTTGAAGCAGGCATACAAGGAGCTCTTTTTAATCTCAAAATTAACATTCCGCATCTCTCGAGTGAAGAGGAACAAACCAACCTGGAAAAAGTTTGTTCGGAGTATCAAAGCGGTTTAAATGAGTTTTCCGCGGAAGCAGAGGAATTTGCGAAACAACAAAATTATCTTTAAATCTTCTTCTCAAGGAGTACAAATGAACAAAATTATTGAATGCATTCCGAACTTCAGCGAGGGAAAAAGGCAAGACGTTATAGACGCCATCAGCAATGCTGCAAACTCCGTTCCGGGAGCCAAGTTAATTAACGTTAATGTCGATCCAAGCTACAACCGTTGTGTCCACACGATCGTCGGAGAACCTGAGGCAGTCCTTGAAGCCACCTTCCGAGCCTGTCAAGTTGCGGTTGAAAAAATTGACATGAATTGCCATCACGGAGAACATCCAAGAATCGGCGCCATTGATGCCTCTCCTATTGTTCCGGTTGAAAACGTTACTATTGAGGAATGCGTTGAATACGCAAATCGTTTGGGTGAACGCATTTTCCGCGAATTGGAAGTACCGGTATATCTCTACGAAAAAGCAGCAAAAAAGGAAGAAAGAATAAAGCTGCAGAACATTCGCCATCCTGAGTACGAAGGACTTCAGCAACTCATCACTCAGCCGGAATGGCTTCCGGATTATGGAGAAGCAAAACTGCATCCTACCGCCGGCGCAATGCCGCTTGGAGTCAGAGGACCGCTTGTTGCTTTCAACATCAGCCTCAACACCACAGACGTCAAAATCGCCAAAAAGATTGCTCAGTGCATCAGAGAAGCAAAAGGTGCTTTTGCAGAGGCTCGTGCTATTGGTGTTTTTGTTGAAGAAAAACAGTGTGTTCAGGTCAGCTGCATGATCAATCACAAGATTGTTCCACTTTACCGAATCATCGAACTAGTCAGAATGGAAGCACGAAGATATGGTTTGTCCATTATTGGAACAGAAGTTTGCGGCATGATTTCCAAAGAAGCCTTAATGGATTCTTGCGCTTACTATATGCAGTTAGAAGGCTTCGATCCTAAAGCCCAAATCTTGGAAGACCAACTATAGAGAGATTTCCTATGTATCAAATCTATTTTCCGACTGATTTATATTTCGGCGCCGGCGCCCTAAAAGAACTTCACAAAATCAAGATGCCCGGAAAGAAGGCTCTTGTTGTCACCACTTCCGGTAAGAGCATAAAACGTTTCGGATATTTGGCGGAACTGGAAAAACAACTTAAAGAACAAAACGTTGAATTTTCTCTCTTTGACAAAATTCTGCCAAACCCGACTAAAGCCAGCATTATGGAAGCAGCTGCCCAAGCAAAAGCCGAGGGATGTGATTTCATCATCGGCTTCGGAGGTGGCTCTCCAATGGACTCAGCCAAAGTTATTGCTCTGATGGCAACAAACCCCGGAGATCTCTGGGATTATTGTCTCCGCGGCACGGGGAAAGGACAACCGATTCAGAAGGCTCCTCTTCCCATCGTCTGTATTTCCACGACTGCGGGTACAGGATCGGAAGCCGACTGCAGCGGCATGGTCAACAATACGGATACCAACGAAAAATTCGGGATAGGAGATGTCTCCATGTTCCCGACCATTTCAGTGGTGGATCCTGAATTAATGGTCTCGGTTCCGCCGGTTCAAACCGCTTATCAAGGTTTAGACGCTTTCTTCCATTGTGCAGAGGGATATATCTCCAAAAAGGCAAATTTATTCAATGAGATGTTTGCAATTACAGCCATTGAAAACGTCGGAAAATATCTCGTTAAAGCCTACAGAGACGGCAGCAATTTGGAAGCAAGAGAGCATATGGCCTTTGCTAACACTCTTGGCGGCCTCGTCATGACGACAGGCAAGCTCACAAGCCAGCATTCTCTGGAACACGTAATGAGTGCTTTCCACCCCGACCTTCCGCATGGTGCAGGATTGATTTTGATTTGCCGTGCTTACTTCGGCCATTTTGTACGTAAGGGGGATGAGTCTCAGAAGTTTATCAATATGGCAAGAGCGTTAGGCAATCCGACAGCCGACAAGCCGGAGGACTTCCTTGTTGTGCTCGATAAACTTCTTGACGACTGCGGCGTAGGTCAACTGAAGATGAGTGACTTTGGAATCACAAAAGAAGAGCTTCCTATTTTTTCTCGCGAAGCGAAGAAGGTCTTTGAACAACTGTTCTACAACGATCCTTCTATGCTTTCCGAGGAAGATTGCTTAAAGATCTACGAAGAGTCTTACCAGTAGAAAAAAATCATTTGAGAGAGATGTAGGTCCATCCTACATCTCCCGACTGACAGGATAGAGAAGCCAGTATTCATCAAAAAGGTGAGTATTATCCTAGCTTGTTGAAAATTGAGCTCCAATTGGATGACAAGTTTTTAATCTCTTGCAGTCAAACGACGCCACAAAACCTCACCTCTGCAGAGAAAAAAATCACCACAGATATTCAAAAACGCCGCTGAAAGGATGCGGCGTTTTTAAATTTTACCTAAGCGAAAACTTTCTTTAGATGCTCCTTGAAACGCTGTCTATCCTCTTCAAAGGTAGGATTTTTATCAACGTCATTAGCCATAAAACTTGGCATTGGTTTCATTCCCAAAAATTGGAAAGCTTTATGAACTGGTAGAAGGACACCGTCAATACCAACACCTCCGAAAAAATCATCTTTTCTCTCAAAAGCGGCTTTAGGAGCATTCCAAGTAGAACTAAGCATGTATTTCTTGTCGGTAAAAATTCCTCCGGTGCCATAACCTATTGAAGGATCGGCATGATGCCGACCATCATTTTTCACAATACCCGGCTGAATGAAAACTTCATCCTGGTATTTCTTAAATTGCCAGGGAGGACTCATCCACCAGGCTGGAGTCTGAACAATAATCGAATCTGCCCACTGGATCTTTTCGACTTCTTCAGATATTTCCCAAGAACCACCTACCAACGTAATCTGAACCTCGTGACCCATTTTCTGAAGTTCTTTCATAGCTAAGTCGGAGTAGTAGTGATTGAGGTTCCCTCCTCTGCCAAAAATTTGGCAACCGCAATCAAGAATAAGTACTTTTTTCTTTGACATAACGCTGTCCTCATAAAGGATAAATGCTGTAAAACTTTCTCAAGTAGTCTCTTATTAAGCGGAAATAAAAGAAGTAAGCTACTTGTTGGACGTATGAAAGGAACTGTATAGAAAAACTTATTTTTTTTTAAAAACAATAAAAAAAAATAATCATTCAGAATAAAAAAAATCACTTCCACAATTCTTAAATGCTGTACCAGAACAATTAAAAGAAGATCAGGACTTGCTTACATGCTGATACTTCAAGGTAACGAAGTGGGGAGGGAGAGAGAAAGCTTTGTGATTCTTAAGATGAAGATGTTTTTTAACTTCACAAAACGCCTTGAATATTCAAAGGAGCATGGCTGTCGCGGGCACTGTTTTTATAGGAGAATCGGTCAAAAAAACGCGGTATTAATTTTTATTCATGTTCACCAGTAGATGGTGAAGACAGTTATGGCAGGGATGCGTTAAGCACTCCTGCCCTTGGTCTGATTATCTGAATTTAACTATTTTTGGATTAATTCTGCCGCGCTCTGACCAGCGATCCTTCCAAACGTAATGGTTTCAGAAATCGAGTTGCCGCCTAATCTATTTTTACCATGAACCCCTCCGGTTACTTCGCCGGCTGCGAAAAGTCCATTAATAGGCTTTCCGTCTTTATTCACAACTCTAGAGTTTTTATCGATTTTTAAACCGCCCATGTAGTAGTGGATCGCAGGAGTAATCTCGATAGCATAGTATTTAGGCTGTCCAATTTTGACAGAGATTCCTGGTCTGTTGAAATCAGGATCTTTTCCTGAGTCTGCATACTTATTGTATTGTTCGATAGTCTTGACTAGGTTGTCAGGATTTATGCCTGTATTCTTTGCCAACTCTGCCAAAGAGTTGCCTTCTTTTGCCAGACCGAGCTCAAAAGCGGCTCCCAATTGTTTGACCTTATCACGTATTCCTTGGTCAAAGATTTCATAAGCAACGCCACCGGTTTGCTTAGACACTGCAGCACTCGTTACGTCCCGAGTAGTCAGCTCGCTAATGAAACGTTTTCCTTCTTTATTAACGAAGACAGCTCCAGCACCACGAACAATTTCGGAGACGATCACCGGAGAGCCGACAAGCAATGTTGGGTTCAACTGGATTTCCTTAACATCCACAACGTCAGCACCGATCTTTTGGGCCAGCAACATGCCGTCACCTTGGCTTCCGGGCTGATTAGATGTTTTGATATCTTTGCTGATATCCGAGCGCAGGGCCTGAACTAAGTCAGCGTTGGCACCGATTCCTCCGGTTGCGAGGATAACGGCTTTAGCATCAATTCTGTATATGCCGGAATGTTTACCTTTTACCAATGCCTCAACCACATTACCGGACTTGTCAGTAATCAGTTTTACAAGTTTGGAGTTCAAACGGAGGTCAAGACCGGTTTCTTCGGCCTTATCCCTAAAGAATTTCGAAAGGTAAGGGCCGACAAAAGCACCACCTGCAGGCCCGTGCATTCTGGCAGCAGAAGATCCACCTCCGCGCCCAACGTTACTCAAAACAGCGCCTTTTTGTGCCAACCATTCAATAGACGCATTGCTTTGTTCTGCTAGGATTTTTGCCAAGTCCGGATTAGAGGCGTTCTTACCGCCTTTCATCGTATCTTTAAACATCAATTCAGAATTGTCTTCAATGCCTTTTTCTTTCTGGAATTTGGTTCCCGCAGCGTTCATACCGCCTGCCGCAAGTTGACTATTTCCGCCCGGAATCGCCATTTTTTCGATCATTATGATGTCTTTTATTCCGGCATCCCGAGCAGTCATAGCTGCTACAAAACCAGCTGCACCGGACCCAACTACCAATAATTGAGTCTTTTCAACTTTTGTGGGTGCGGCATTGTCGTATTTAGCAAGATCTTCTTTAAAGTTCGGTTGATTTGCACCTTTTCCCTGTTTCATTGTTTTCATTGACGGAAAATCATGACAATTGGTGCAGTATGCAACACTGGGCTCGTGACCTGAATGGCATGCAGTGCATTGAATTTTGCCTAAATGGCTCTTATGCGGATTCGGGTTCTGCGATTGTGTTTTCGTGGCTAATGCATCCAGATCACCGTGACAAGATGTGCACTTCTGATTAATCTCTTTTTCTCCATCAGTAACTTCAGACGGATGGCAAGAAACGCACTGGAGACCCATTTTTTGATGAGTACCAGCGAGATAGTCGGATTTTGGTGATGCGGCAAATGTTTTTGTTTGAGCATCGGAAAAACCAGCAGCAAAAGCGGCTGTTGATAAGGCAGCAAGCAACGGAAGTGAAAGTACCAAAGTTTTTATTTTGAACTTACTCATTATTATCTCCTGGGAAAAGACTTCTTCATTATTTGAGATAAGAGAGTAAAAATCTATTTTGTTTTTACTTAGTCCTTGTTAGGATATTCCTAACGCTAGACTATTCCATTGATAGACAACTACCCATGCGAGATAGTGATGCTTCATTTTGATTTAAACGACCTTTCTCTTTTTCTAACAATTGCCAATCAAGGGAACCTAACTAAGGGGGCTGAAAACTTTGGCTTGTCAGCGCCGTCCGCCTCTTCAAGAATCAAAAAATTAGAAGACGCATTTCAGACCGTACTGTTAAAGAGGTCGACAAAAGGTGTCGAAACGACAGAAGCCGGAGATCTGGTTTATGAATCCGCCCGGAAAATCATGTGGGAATTAGATGCTCTCAAGTCGTCGATAAAGCCGTATGTGAGAAAAACTGCAGGCTATATCAAAGTCCATGCAAATTACGGCGCAGCATTGGACTTTCTTCCTAAAGAAATAGGTAATTTTTTACAGTTTTATCCTTACGTTAAGTTCGAACTCGTTCAGCAGCCTTCACCAAGAGTTGTTGACTCGGTACTTTCCGGAGAAGCGGACATAGGCGTCTGCGCCTACGATGGGATGAAAAAAGGAGTTATGTCCTTTCCATACAAAGAAGATGAGCTTGTCGTAATCGCCCCATTAGGCCATGTCCTTTCGAAGTACAAACAAGTCTGTTTTGATGAAACGCTGCACTTCCCCTTTGTCGCATTAACCACCGGAAGCGCAATGCAAAGGTTTGTCCAAGACAATGCTCAAAAGATCGGAAAAAGGCTAAAAATCAAGGTTCAAGTAGATAACCCGGAAATACTAATTGATCTAGTGTCCTCAGGAATTGGGATAGGAATTATTCTGAAAAAATCTTTAGAAAAGGCCGACTGCTCAAAGCTTACTTTGATTAAGTTAAAAGATGACTGGGCAAAAAGGCATCTAAAAGTTTTTATAGCCGAGAAAGTCCTTAAAGAAAACCCAGAACTTGTAGCATTTAAAGATTTTCTACTCCAGGCAGCTCCGCGCCCTCAGTAGCTACATGCGAATTCGGGCTGTTCTTTACAAACATAGTTGTCGGAGGACAGGGAACCGTAGCCTTCTCCGCATTTCTCGTCGAAGGCTTGTTAAGTCACTATTTAAGAATTTTCCTATCTTACATACACATGGCCAAGCAACTCGGGGAATTCTTTTTCAAATGAATGGAAGAGCTTCTCGGTAAGCGCATTTTTTATTTCTCCTGCTAGAAGCTCTGCAATTGGAGAATATATCTCATCGTAATAATTAATAAAAAATGTCCTGGTGGCCTTATTCGTCATAAACGGAATCAGTTTGAGATTATTCTTAAATAAACGAGTGCTCCATAATGCGAGAGCCGGTTGAATAGACCAACCATTCCCTTGACTGATAATGTCCATCATTCCTGACTTGGACCCAAAAGAAATCTTTCTTGTCTCTTTTAACCCAAGTGTTCTATAAATACGTTCGACTTGAAAAAAGTCCATCGTATCGGGTGGAAATCCGAGGAAAGACAAATTTTCTAAATGAGGTTTGACCGCCTCAATGGAACCGCCTTTGAACTCCGGCCTGTTCGGAACGACTAAGAGGAATTCTTCCGAAAACAAAGGAGCCGACAAAATATTCTTTTCCTTTGTCAGAGGATCCGTGCAAAGAGCAATATCAATTGCCTTCTTTTTCAGCAAATCCGCAACATACGGAGAGGTTCCGGACGTAATAAACAAAGACTCCGTTGCCTTCCTTAGATCCTCGAACACATACGGTATTAGATTTGCCGCGATTCCATCGGAACATCCCATCCTCAAATCTAAGTCTCCGCAACTTCCGGCAAGTGATATATTTTCAGCCAACCGAGTAATTTCTTTGATTAGACAGGGACCGCGGTTATATAAGGCACGTCCGGCCTTAGTTAGTCTCATAGGCCGTGTTTCACGTGTAAAAAGTTCGACACCAAGGTTCATTTCCATTTTCTTAATAACACTGGAAATGGCAGGTTGAGTTAGGCCTAAAGTTTCTGCAGCTCTGGTCATACTACCATCGGCTGCAACTTCAAGGAAAATTTTAATCGAGGATATCTCTAAGGGAGAGTCGAGCATATGCAGTCCTATCAAGAGAGAACTTAACGGCAGACCATAAGTTTTTTTAATAGTTATCGTTTAACTTGGTTTATTTTAGTCGCTTTCCTATCTGCCTCGTATCACAATGTCATCATGGATTCAACCTCAAAAATCCTCATCAAACATCAACCCAAAGGAAAAAATAATGGCAACAAGAATCGAGCGAGATTGTCTCGGCGAAATGGAAATTCCTGACGATTTGTATTATGGCATTCAAACTACCCGTGTTATGGGAGTTTCTGGAGTCCTCGGAGAAAAAGTCATCAAATATCCATATCTTCACAGAGCTCTCACTCAAATGAAGAAAGCTGCTGCCTTAGCCAATGCAGAAATCGGGGCTCTCTCTCCAGAAATTGCTCAGGCTATTGCATGGGCCTGTGACCAAGTTCTCACGGGCAAGTATGACGATCAATTCCCCCTCGACATGTTCCAAGGCGGCGGCTATACCTGCGTCAACATGAACATTAACGAGGTCGTAGGAAATTTAGCAAATGAACACCTGACAGGTCATAAAGGCCAGGATAAAGTTCACCCAAATACTCATGTCAACATGGGTCAGTCAACAAACGATGTGGTCACCTCCGCCGAACATCTTTGTATTTATCCAGCTCTGGATTTACTTGCTCCTGAACTCGACAAACTTGCTGACGCATTCCAGCGTAAAGCAGATGAATTTGCTGATGTCGTTAAAGTTGGAAGAACTTGTCTTCAAGACGCAGTTCCTCTTACTCTCGGCCAAGAATTTGGGGGCTATGCTGAATTCTGCAGACGACAAGCCGCCAATATCCGCGGTCTTAGAGATGAATGTTTTGAATTGATTGTTGGTGCTACTGCCGTAGGTACAGGGATGGGAGCAGCTCCGGGATATCAAGAAGCATTCTACAAACATCTTTCCGCACAGCTTGGCGAAAATGTCAGAAGTACAAAGAACCTCTTCGACGGAATGCAAAACGATGACTTCTGCGTGAAGGTCTCTGCTGCGGTTAAACAAGCGGCATGTGGTATTTCTAAAATTGCCAAAGACTTACGTATTATGAGCTCCGGTCCTCGTGCCGGCTTTGGCGAAATTACCCTACCCTCCCTTTCTCCGGGTTCTTCTATTATGCCGGGCAAGATCAATCCGATTCTTCCGGAACTGGTCTCTCAAGTTGCGCAGCAAACCTGCGGCAATGATGTAGTCATCAGCATGGCTTTTGAGCAGGGCGAATTAGAAATCAGCGTTTGGGCACCGACTCTTTACAAGAACTTATTCGAATCTTTCGACCTTCTTACTAAAGTCATTCCGCTGTTCATCGAAAAATGCATCAACGGTATTGAAGCAAATCGTGAACGCTGCAGTAAAGAAGCAAGAGAGACTATTGCTCTTTCTACCGTAGTCGCTGCAACTCTCGGCTATCCGGAAGGCGTTAAAGTTTCTCACTATGCTCAAGAGCATAACCTTGCTGTCGCGGACGCTGTGTTGGAAATGGGCATTATGACCAAAGAAGAAGCAGATCTGCTCTTGGATCCGGCACTCTTGGTAGACCCAGCCCGGATGTCTGAAGCCATCGCTAAGTGGAAGAAGCAAAAAGGAAAACTGTAAAAAATTTCCCTCCCTGAAGTTTTGACTTATTTACATAAGTCCTCCATCCTTCGAGAGCCCGATGAACTCTCGAAGGCTTTTTTATTTGTCTGCTACCTTGTTCCAAAGACAGCAGATTTTTAGTTAACGCTCTTGATGTCCTTTATGGCAAACGGAACATGGAACATCTGCGGTTTTCAATGCGGAATGCTGAGGATTTGAAGTACTAAGCCTTTCTTTTCCTCCATGGCATCCGATGCATTTGTTGTAATCGGCGAATGGCATTTGAGAATGACATCCTTCACAACTCAGGCCTTTGAGCTGGTGATTCTGTGCAACAGGTGCAGCAAACGCACATACAGCAAAAGCCAAAGAGGAAAGACAGGAACCTAGTTTAAAAAAATTCATAGCGCACTCCTAATCCGGAATGACAACCATGTTGCGGTTAATGTCTTTGATGGTTTGTGCCCCCGTCAATACCATAGCAACAGCTAATTCATTCTTGATCTTGTTTGCAAACAGAGCTACACCATCAGCCAATCCGCCATGAGCTGCTCTAACAAAGTGACGACCTGCCAAAGTACATTGAGCACCCAAACCAAGATATTTTTCAACATCGGTACCACGGGCAAGCGTTCCGTCAACCATAATGAAGCAGCGACCATTCACAACATCAGCAATCTTTGGAAGAACTGCAGCGGTTCCCGGGGTGTCAGCAAGTGTTCTGCCGCCGTGGTTAGAAACTACGATACCGGCTGCACCAGCTTTGACACACAACTCTGCTTCATCCGGAGTCATAATGCCTTTGAAGAGCAACGGAAGCTTGGAAGCTTTAACAAGTTCTTTAAGTTGTTCAAATGTTTTCGGTTCAACGGTCTGACCTTTTGTTGCACGAGCTGCACGGCCTGCGCTGTCCAAATCAATAGTCAAAGCGATAATTCCGGCCTGTTCAGCCAATCTCATTCTTTCGATGATATCTTTCTGCAGTCTTGGCTTTAATCCGACAATGGCTTTGTAGCCGTGTTCTTTCAAAGTTTGAAGACGTTTTTCGTAGACATCCAGCGGATCGCCGATTCCGTCAGCAACAGCACCCAATGTACCGGCTTGGTTGCATCCGCCGCAAATAGCATTCACAAATTCCGCTTCAGTTAACTTTCCGCCCATGTTATAGGTTGTACCTCCTGTCGGAGCTGCGATAACCGGCATGGAAATTTTGGTACCGAAAAAGTCAATGGAGGTATCTGGAACATGAACACCGTGTACAACACGTGAATTCAATTGAACAGCGGCCAAAGAATCGTAGTTAGCTTGGAATCCGCGGGAAGCTCCCATACCTCCGAAACCCGGTACTTGGCCTACGCAAGGTCCTCTGCCGTTGCATTCCGGACAGACATAGCAACGCGGGATCATCATTTCACGTGCACGATTACGAACTTCTTCATAAGTCATCTTTCCGGTCAGTGGACGGATCTGAGAAGTCTTTTCTTGAGCTGCCGCGACAGTACCTACTCCTGCCAGAGCGGATGTTGCAAGAGAAGCTACAGAACCTTTGAGGATAGTACGACGTGTAATAAAAACGTTTTTTTCTTCCATAATGTTCTCCTTGGTTATGAACGATGTAATAATAAATTAAAACATATTATGAAGTAAAGTACATATTTACCATTATTACACAGGAATATTTTGTTCATACAAAATGAATTTATTAAAAAATTTCCCTAACAAAATCCTGTTATTAAACATCTGATTCCAAAGTTATGAAGTAAAATACATTTCTCTCCTGTGAGGTTTCTGCAAATGACTCCTATCAAAGTAAGACTTAATTTCTCCTTGTTTAAGAAAGAACCAAATTCAAAATTAGTTTTAAGCAATCCTCTTTTAGACTTACTTGACGCTGTTAAGCGCACGGGCTCATTAACCGCAGCTTCTAAAGAATTAGGCTACTCATATCGTCATCTCTGGAATGAAGTCAAAGAATGGGAGAAAGAGCTTGGAGCTGATCTCTTGGTCAGTGGAAGAGGAAAGAACGGAGAATTAACGCCTTTTGCAGAAAGACTTCTATGGGCGAATAAAGAGGTTCAAGCCAAATATCACAAACAGCTTTTAGATTTGAAGGCAGGGATAGCGCAAACATTCTCCAGAGCCATCAAGGAAACCTGGAATCCAATCCAGATTTCCGGCTGTCCGGATATGGCAATAGACATTCTCCGCCAGATCGCCGTTGACAAAGGAGAAGACCTGGAAGTTAATTTCAGTTCCAGTCTTGAGGGGCTGAAAAGCTTGAATAATCATGAGTGCGATATTGCCGGTTTTAACTTTCCTCTTTCCTCCGGAAAGGACAGTCAAGCATGCAAAATCTTTTCGCCTTATCTGAACCCTGAGAGCATGGCCGTAATTACGTTTGCAACTCGTCTCCAAGGGCTCGCCGTACCAAAAGGCAACCCCAAAAAGATCTATTCCATCATGGATATTGCCTTCAAAAAAGCTAAATTTATCAACCGCAAGGAAGGAACCGGTACGCGCCTTCTCTTTGACAAGCTTTTACAGGCCTCAGGCCTTTCCTCCTCTGACATCTGCGGATATGATAATTACTCGGCATCGACGTCCATGTCGGCAGTTGCCATTGCTTCGAGCAGAGCTGATGCCGGAATCTGTACTGCCAATGTCGCAGAAGAGTTCCACTTGGATTTCATTCCGTTAGCAAAGGAAATCTATTACCTTGCCTGCAAAAAAGAGTTCTTAGCCTCTCAAAAAGGAACAGATTTCTTATCCTTCTTAAAAGGCATTGATTGGGAGCCATACTCGAAGCAGCTGCAGGGCTATGACTTTTCCCACGTCGGAGAAATTCTCAGTCCGGAAGAAATTTTTCAATAAGCTTTCAACAAAAACAGAAAACTTATATTTCGCTCGGACATAATTCCGAGCTTTAGAATCACTAGATCCAGATGTTGAAATTCCTCTCTCATAGGCAAGTGCTACTAGGTTTTACCCGCAGTTAGACCAATCATTACCCCAAATAATGATAAAACTTAGATAAAGTCTTTCAGTATTTACTATCCCGTGGAAATGGGGGTAAGTAATAGCCCAATTAGGAGTGAACAAATGACTGTAGATTCGGGGCTGGATATTGGCTGTCTAAGAATATTTCTCGAGACCGCAAAAGACTGCAACATGAGTCGAGCCGCACAGACGCTCGGTGTCTCTCAACCTGCGGTCTCTGCCTCTATCAAAAAAATTGAAACCATACTTGGTACCAGTGTTTTTGATAGGAATACCCGCCCTATTCAACTAACCACAGCGGGACGAATGCTGTGGAATCGAGGCTCATATCTTTTAGAACAATTTGATTGCCTCACCCCATCAATTAAAAGCTCCCTTGTCTGCCATAAGGTTGATTTGAGAATGGGATGCTCAGACTGCATGAGCTTTGCCCTGAGCCCCAGTCTTATGAATGCTGCCTTAGAATTCACCAAGAATCTAAGCGTTAAAACCGGAAGCACCCCTACCATTTCACAGATGCTTTCCTGCAACCAGATTGATATTGCATTGGCCTCCGATTCAATGATTGGAGTAGAAAACGTTCAAGCTCTCCCGCTATTGACTGAAGAATTTCTCTTTGTGGTTCCTAAAGATATACTTGCGTGCCCAAGTCCTTGTTACAAAGAAATTTACGAAAAACTGTCACATCTTCCTTACCTGCGGTTTGGCAAAGAAACTTTCGATTTTGTTCAGTCCGAGAGAATTTATCGGGGACTTCATTTTAAAGATGTGCAGCGCATCGAAGTTGATACAAACAAAGCCATGATGTCCCTCATTTCCAACAGAAGAGGATGGTGCATTTTGCCGCCGTTGAGCATATGGATGGGAAAAGAATTTTCTAACAAAGTCAGCTTTTTTAAATTCAATGTAGAAGCTACCCGTCGTTACTTTGTTCTCTATCAGTCACATGGATATGCGTCAATCGCAGAAAGAATCAGAAAGGTTTCCATAGAACTTTTCAAAAAAGAAATTTTTCCTCAAATTGCTAAAGAGTGGCCCGAATTGTTACGGCATATCCATCTGCATGATGATTGCACCAGCTGAGCCGGCAACAATCACGCATACTTAATCAATGGGACAGGAGATGGATGAATGATGATAGACCCGGAACAATTTTGTCCATCTTTGGCATGAGGTTATCCTGAATAGCCTTCTTTGCCGCTGCATGCACCACAGTTCTCATCCGATTGCTCGCCCCGCTCTTTCCTATAATCCAGGACTGCCTTCTCATCTGACGCCCAGGTATGGTGAAAAAGTCCACATCTTGAACGAAGTTACTGGAAGTCCATAAATTTGTGGGTGTAACAATAGACCATCCATCAAGCTCCGCCACCAAACCCACTAAAAGATAACTTGTGGAGACAGCGGTCTGGACTTTTGCATGCATTCCGATTGAGCGGAGAATTCTGTCGACTTGAATTCTGTCGGAACTTTGTTTGTTGTATTCAATCAAAGGATGAGTAAGAGCAAACTGTTGGAACTCATTTAGCGTTGAAAATTTTCCTCTTCCTTTCTTTACGATGACTAAAAAGTCCTCTTCCAACAAATCCAGCCTCTCGAAACTATTGTTTTCGAAAAGTCCCTCAGGGGAAAGAAGGATATCGATTTTGTCTGCTTGAAGAGCTCTGCTCATTGGATAAGTTAAGCCGGACTGAACTTCCAGCTCATGAGTTTTACCTTTTAAATCGCTAATCAGCCATGGTCCGTAGGATCCAGCTGCAGATTCACTTAGGCCGAGGCGTAAAGAACTTAAGTTTTTGCCTTCATCTTGGATTTCATCGTACAAAGATTCCGAAAGCCGCATCAGCTCCTGGCCTTGAGAATAAAGGCGACGCCCTGGCGCGGTAAGAGTCATCGGACGAGAATCTCGTTCAAATAATTTAACTTTTAAATGTTCTTCTAAGGCTTTAATGCTCTGGCTGATAGCCGAAGGTGTCTGATTCAACCGATGGGCTGCTTCTTTCAAGTACCGAACTTCTGAAACTATTAAAAAGACTCTTAACAAATCAGTTTCAATCCATTTTTTTTCAGTCATAAGCGGAGCCAAGTTAAGAAAAACTGAATCTTCTTTATTGTATTTCTCATTTTAATCGACCGGTAAGAAGAGTTCTGACAGAATCATATTCAAGAAAGATTTTTATGCTTACTCTCTCGAATCCAATGGAGAAAATAAATGACGAATTTCAGAACTGAAAGAGATTGCCTCGGTGAAATGCAGATCCCCGATAGCGACTACTACGGCATCCAGACGCACCGCATGGAAAAAGTTTCCGGCTGTGCAGGCCTCCCTGTCATTTTCTATCCCGACATGCATTATGCGTTAGCTCAGATCAAGAAAGCTGCAGCCAAAGCAAACGGCCGTATTGGTGCAATGCCTCAAGAAGTTGCAGACGCAATCGCCCAGGCCTGTGACGAAGTTTTAACAGGAAAGTATAACGATCAATTCCCGCTTGATATGTGGCAAGGCGGCGGCTATACCTGCGTTAACATGAACGTTAATGAAGTTGTCGGCAACCGTGCAAACGAAATCCTTACAGGCGAAAAAGGCACATCCAAGGTTCACCCGAATACGCATGTGAACATGGGACAGTCCACAAATGACACCATTCCTTCTGCCACACACCTTGGAATGATCGGCCGTGTAGACAAAATGATCTGCGAACTGACCAAGCTTGCAACATCCTTCAGAAACAAACAGGAAGAATTCAAAGATATCGTTAAAGTCGGCCGCACATGCTGGCAAGACGCGCTTCCTTTAACCCTCGGTCAAGAATTCGGCGGATTTGCATCCGTTACAGAACGCTTGGTTAGAAAACTCCAACATCTCCGTCCGGGTTGCTTCGAAATCGTTATGGGCGGAAGTGCTGTTGGGACAGGATTCAGCGCTGCACCAGGCTACAAAGAAGCTATCTATGAAGAGCTAACCAAACAATACGGTGAAAAAGTTTCTCCGATGGAAGATCTCTTCGACGGATTCCAAAATCCTGACTTTATCGTAGAAATGTCCGGTGCTGTCAAAGAAGTTGCCATGACCTTGTCTAAGATCTGCAAAGACTTACGTCTTATGAGCTCTGGGCCAAGATCGGGTTTCATGGAAATCCAACTACCGGCCCTTTCTCCTGGATCTTCCATTATGCCGGGTAAGATCAATCCGACAGTTCCGGAAATGGTTATTCAGATTTCTCACCAGGTTGTCGGCAATGATGTTGCTATAGCGATGGCTTACGATGAAGGCGAACTTGACCTTAATGTTTGGGATGCGACATTCTACAAATGCTTATTCGAAAGCTTCCAATTAGTCAACTCTGAAATTGAAATCTTGCGTGTTCATTGTGTAGACGGTATTAAAGCCAACGCTGCAAGATGCGCCCAAGAAGCTAACTCTTCTATCGCCCTATCAACCGTTGTTGCTACGGCTTTGGGCTATCCGATGGGCGTAAAAGTTGCTCACTATTGTGAAGCTAACAATAAGACAGTTAAGGAAGCCGTTATTGAAATGGGTCTGATGACTGAAGAAGAAGCGCAGAAGTTGGTTGATCCAATGCTGATGACAAATCCTCATGCAATGGCACCCGTCGTTGACGCCTTCAAGAAAGAAAAGCACGCTATTTAATTTTTAGGAAAACTCCTTTCTTCCTGTTTTTTATGCCAGCTTTTTGAAATCCATAAAAAAGCTCAAGCCTCGGTCCTGAAGCCTGAGGCTCTTTTTTTTTTCTTTGTCTCACTCTGCAAATAAATACTCGCTTGAAATCCAAGGAATTATCGGACAAAGTTCGGCTTTAATCTTCTCTTGCATAAGATAGATAAGAAGGTTCTTCACGGTCCCCAACAATTCTTTGTCAAAGCTATTTCTAGAGACTAAAAAGACTTTCCTCCGTGATATCGGAGAGGGTGCTTTTACTATGGTTACCTCTTCCAAACCAACCAATGACGAAACAGCATAGGGCTGAACGAGTCCCCAACCCAAACCGGCCTTTACGAATTTCAAGATCATATTGGTATCCTCCACTTTATAGCGCGTGGAGAACCGAAGAGAGAGACGATCAAAAAACGTTGAGATTATTCTGTTGTTTGCAGTATTTTTCCCATACTGAACGAACGGGAGTTCCAGTTTGCTTAACACTTGCCAAGTTAGAGGAGAAGGAACTTCAAAGCCTCTAGGGAAAATAAGTACCCATGGCTCTTCAAATAAAAAATCCCAGGCAAGAGAATCGTCAGAAAGTACTGGAGAGGAAAGAACCCCGAGTTCTATCTCACGGTTAAGGAGGGCGAAGAAAAGACGATCCGAGGGACCGGTTTTGATTTCCAACTCATTGATGTCCTGAGACAACCCCTTGGCCACATCCGCACCTATGAAAGAACCTACAGATTCCAACATTCCAAGTTTCAAAAAAGGTTTTGTCTGACCTTTGTTTTTTAGCTGATGTAAAAGGGCACCTAACTCTTGTGTACCTTTTTCTAAACCAGCAAGTAATAGCCTTCCTTCATGCGTCAGTCGTAACGGACGAGCGTCTCTTTCAAAAAGTCTGAAGCCCAGTTTCGTTTCAAAGCTTTTAATCGACTGAGAAATTGACGACTGAGAGACATGAAGACGCTGTGCAGTGGAAGAAAAAGAGTGAGAGCTTGCCGCTTCAAGAAAAATTGCAGCATTCCTTGTTAAAAGAGAATCCTCTAAGAGCGAATCATTTTCCATAGCCATCATAAGTAAACGCTAATACTATTAATTAAATTAATCACTTCTAATTCACAAATTCATTATAAATAACTACACTTTTTTCATAATCCTCATTTTTCAAGGAACTAAGAATGCCGAAAGTAATTCACAATCTTCCTATTACTGGCATTGCCAGCTTTGCTAAATATCCCATCTGTACCGATCTTGACCAAATCGACGACGCCGACATGGTTGTCATGGGAATTCCTTACGACATGGGTGCTCCTTACCTGAGCGGTGCTAAGTTCGGGCCAAGAAGAATCCGTGAAGTATCTTGTCATTACGGCCGTGGTCCCGCAGGTTTCTGGGATCCGGAAAGAATGGAGCAATATTTAGAAGCACCGGTCAAAGTAGTTGATGCCGGAGACGTTGATATGGATCCGATGGATTTCCACAAGAGCTTTGAAAACGTCACAGAAGCTGTCAGGAAGATCGTTTCTAAAGGTGCAATTCCTGTCATGATGGGCGGAGACCACTCTGTTACCATCCCTCAAGCCATGGCAATGGACATGTACGATGACATTTGCATCGTGCAATTTGATGCGCACTTGGACTTCGGAAAAAGAACTTGGACGAACGGAAGTCCAATGAGAATGATTTCCGAGATGCCACATTTCACAAAGATGTGCCAAATCGGCATGAGAGGTCTAGGCAGCAATACCCGAGAAGACTTTCAAGCCGCTTATGCCTATGGTTCTGTTGTTATTCCTTCTCGTAAAGCATTAGAACTCGGAGCACAGGAAGTCATCAAGATGATTCCGGAAGCCAAGAATTATTTTGTGACCATTGACATTGACGGATACGACATGAGCACCGCCCCTGGTGTTGGCTCTCCTTCTCCAGGAGGCTTGAACTACAACTTTGTCACCGATGTTCTTGAAGGCATCGCCAAGAAAGGCAACGTTATCGGCTTTGACTTAGTTGAAGTTGCTCCTCAATATGATCCGACAGGCATCACTCCAAGACTGGGAGCTATGACCATGTTGGCTTTCATGGGCTTCATCATGAAAGAAAGAGAAAAGAAAGGCTTACTGAAAAACAAAAAAGCTGAATAACTTTTCTTCTTAACAAAAGCACAGAGCGGTTGAAAGCCGCTCTTTTCTTTTTTAGGGCTTCTCCTAGGAAAAGTCTTCTCTAGACAAAGAGAACCATTCCATTATCATGGAAAGAACAACTAGAAAAAACGATAATCCTAAGGAACAAGCATGAACTTAACTTATCTTTGGCTCATCTGTGCCATATCCTTGGCATGCGCTGATTTGCTTCTCGGAACGGCTTATCTTCTTATCCTCGGCATCGCAGCCGCTCTGGCTTTTCTGGTTTCTCTTTTTACAGACTCTTTCACAGCTCAAGCTTGGGGATTTGTTCTATTTTCAGTCATCGGTGTACTTTTCTACAGCCTCCGGAGGAAGAGCTCATTAAAGCAGACAATCAATTCCGAAAAGCTTCAGAATATTAATGAAGGACAGCTTGTAGAAGTCCATTATTGGGATAAGTACGGCAGAACTAAAGTCTTTTACCGAGGGTCTCACTGGGAAGCCGTCCCTCTCAAAGGGAACCTTCCAACTCCGGGCGTATGGGAAATAATCGGCATGACCGGAAACACACTAATCATCAAATTTATCAATAACAAATAAGGAGAACTTGAATGGAAGCAGAAAATGTTGTGTTATTGGAGTGGGGGGCTCTCATTCCGGTTTTAATTATCTTTGCCGTCATTTTTATCTACAAATCCGTGAAGGTAGTTCCCCAACAAGATGCTTGGGTCGTAGAACGCTTTGGAAAATTTAATGCCGTTTTGCAACCGGGTCTGAATTTCATCATCCCTTTAATTGACAAAATCGCTTACCGTCACTCCCTTAAAGAAATTCCTTTAGATACCTCGAGCCAAATCTGCATTACCAAAGACAACACTCAACTTCAAGTCGATGGAGTGCTCTATTTTCAAGTCACAAACCCTGAGCTGGCCAGCTATGGAACATCAGACTATGTGATGGCGATTACCCAGCTAGCTCAAACTTCTTTAAGAAGTGTTATTGGAACCATGTCTTTGGATAAGACATTTGAAGAACGTGATGAAATTAACGCGCGAGTCGTACAGGCAGTAGATGAAGCAGCTCAAACGTGGGGCGTTAAAGTCTTAAGATATGAAATCAAAGACCTAACACCGCCAAAAGAAATTCTTAGAGCCATGCAGCTTCAGATTACCGCTGAAAGGGAAAAACGTGCGGTCGTAGCGGCATCAGAAGGCCAAAAACAAAAGGAAATCAATATTGCGGAAGGCAATCGTGCCGCTTTAATCGCACAATCGGAAGGTGAAATGCAAGCTGCAATTAATAAAGCGGAAGGAGAGGCCAGAGCCATCGAAGCAGTTGCCAAAGCACAAGCTGAAGCCATCCGTGTAGTGGCCGACTCAATTGCCCAGCCAAGCGGCATAGCTGCCGTTAACCTTCAAGTAGCGGAAAAATACGTAGAAGCCTTTGGAAATGTCGCTAAAACCAACAATACCATGCTTCTGCCTGCTAACTTTGCCGACATGGGCTCAATGATTGCCACTGCCATGACTATCGTCAAAGAAACCAAAGCTCAACAGTAATTTCTTCCTTCCTTGGATGAGAGAAGTTTTAAGACCAACTTCTCCATCCAATTTTTCTTCTAAATTTCCGTTGGCAATTCGTGGACAATCTCGTTTTTATCTTTCTCTTCCAGAGCACTGAAAAGTTTTAATGCGTAAACAACTCCGCCGACAAGGCAGGCCATTCCAACCACAAGAGAGACCGGAGGAAGCTTCCACTCATAGACATGGGCCCATACCACAGAAAAAATAGTTTCGAAAACCAGCATCTGACCAACGAGAGCTGTCGGAACTCTTTGGCTCATAGCATTCCAGAGTGCCGTTGCTACAAAAGAACACATGACACCGGCAAAAAGACTCCATCCTACGAAGTCGACCGGCTGAGGGCCTAAGAACTGGGGCATATCGCCCTTCAGATACCATACCAGTACATATAAAACCAGCCCGAAAGGAAGCAGAAGACTGCACTGCATGCTTGTGAAAAACACCGGGCTAACTTTCGGATGTTCTAACAGCCAATCCGCGTTTTTGATAGGGTACCAAGTCCAAGCAACCGTTGATGCAATTGCAAAAGCGGTTCCGATGGCAAAATTCACCGCGCTATTTCCTGAAGAAAAGGACTCAACTAGGCCGTTATAGTTAGAAAAGGCCAATCCGAGAAGAATCAAGCCGAGCGGGAGAACTAACTGAGAATTAGGCAGGTAACGTTTGCCTTTTTTCCGGTCTCTTTCGTTAGCAATAATAGCGACCAGCACAGGAATTAAGCCAAAGAAAGTTGCTGCAAGAGGTACACCTGCATACTGAATCGCTGTAAACAGGAACCACGGCTGAATAAGGTTGCCAATCATTGTCAGCACAAAAGCGAACTTCCAATCTTTGAAACTGATCTTAGAAAGGTACGCCTTTTGGATCCAAAGTCCGAGTAACGCAGTCAGCCCCATAACTATGGCTCTTGCAATAGAAATATATAAAGTGTCATAGCCCGGAAGGACAATCGGGAGCAAGTAAGTAAGGCCCCACAGAGCACAAGCAAGGAGGCCAAATCCAACACCTAACAGCATTTTTTATATTCTCCGAAGGAGATACCACTGTACTATTGTTCAGCTGCTTAGGTGTCCCTTATTTAAAAATTTAAGGAAGTTCAATAAATAATTTTTATGCTTTGGCTACTTGAAGGACTGTTTTAAGAACTCTGCTAGTCTGCCTCGAAAAGGTGAATTGTTGTCTGAAAAAACTCCAAGGTAACTCTTTCCCGGGACGTCCCAAACTTCAGCTTGTTCAGGCAGCACTGCCGATAGCAACGCCTGCTCCGTTTTTCTAACGAAGTCATCTTTCTGAGGTTTAACAACCACTAACGGACATTGAATCGTTGGAAGTACTTCCATCGGCTCCAATGCGTCGGATTTAAGTAATTTAGAAATCACATCCCCAACAACGGGCCCGTACCTCTCTTTGAGCCAACCTTTTCTGGTCGCATAGATAGACTCAACAACCAACGCTTTCACTTCGCTTGGATGAGCGGCAGCAAAACGAAGGGCGGCATCTGCGCCTACGCCTTGGCCCAGAACAGCCAAACGATTCATGCAGTATTTTTCTAGATTTCCCGGAACCTCATTTATGGCTTTCCAAGCAGTTTCCCCGTCTGCGGCAATACCGGCAAGAGTCGTTGAACCTTGACTATGGCCGATACCGCGATAATCAAAGAGACCTACTGCATATCCTTCCAATGCCAAATAAGCGACTTGCTGCAAGTTGTAGGACATGTTGAATTGCCCCGAATGGAAAAAAAGAACAAAACCTCTGCAAGACTGCCCTTTAGATAACCTTGGCTGAAGAA
Source organism: uncultured Turicimonas sp. (assembly GCF_902477955.1). Classification (NCBI taxonomy): domain Bacteria; kingdom Pseudomonadati; phylum Pseudomonadota; class Betaproteobacteria; order Burkholderiales; family Sutterellaceae; genus Turicimonas; species uncultured Turicimonas sp. The sequence continues at coordinate 70,635 of NZ_CABSJB010000002.1, forward strand.
CTTGATAGCAAACCGACTCTTTATCTGAAATGGATGCCTCACCATACTCAGCTGTTAACCCGTAATGCTGAGCGCTCCAATAAGGGAGCGATGTTCCTCGGAAAAACATGCTCTCAGTCATATCAGATAAAAAACTCATTCTCTTCTCCGATGAGGAAATTTTTGGGAAAGTCTTTTCAGTTTAATCTTTTGGCTTACAAATGTGCCTAAGGTATATCCATGACCTTTGGTTCTTTAACCGAGGTAGCAGGACTTCCTCGGCCTCTCAAAAATGAACTATATGTTTAGACTCTTTGTAGTCTGTTTTTATTATGAAGTATAGTTATAGTTAGTAGTCTTTTTAATTCTAAAAAGAAAACCTTTCGTACTTAAGTTTAAAGTTTAGAAAACAAACTATCTTAGGTTCAACGTCATGCGATTAGAGAAAGATTCTTTAGGAACGCTTGAGGTTCCTGACAACGCTTATTACGGCATTCAAACTGTCAGATGCGCAGCCAATCACAACGTCACCAATCACACTTTCTGCGAACTTCCACGAATCCAGAGAGCCCTTGCAGAGATAAAGAAAGCTTGTGCAATAACTAATCAACAAATTGGTGCCTTAGAGAAAGCTAAGGCGGAAGTCATCGTTCAAGCTTGTGATGAAATTATTGCCGGTAAATTCCAAGATCAGTTTCCAATCAATGTTTGGCGCTCACACGGAACAGGGGCCAACATGAATGTCAATGAAATCATTGCTAATAGAGCCAATGAAATATTGACTGGCCACAAGGGCTATGAAGAAGTCCATCCCAACACTCATGTGAATATGTGTCAGTCCTCCAACGATGTCTATCCGACCGTACAGTCCATTGTTCTATACAGACAGATTGGCGAGGCCCTAGAATCCGTCCAGCTGTTGGAAGACGCGTTAGGTCACAAAGCTAAAGAATTCAAAAACATCGTAAGGCTCGGTCGGACCTGTTTACAAGATGCCGTACCCAATACTTTCGGTCAAGTTTTTGGCGGTTGGCAGCACATGATTCATCGCTTGAAGAACAGACTTGCTGACTATCGCGATGAGTACACGAGTGTAGTTTTAGGCGCAACAGTCCTCGGTACAGGAATGGGCCAAATGCCCGGCTATTCCGAACATATTATGGACAACCTCTCCCAGGTATTAGGTTGGAAAGTTCAGTGGCCTTCATGGGACGAGGAAGTCATTCAGGACAGTGCGGCTTTTGACGGTATGCAAAACTGTGACCATTCACTTGTCCTCGCAGGTCTGTTGAAAGCTCTTTGCTGTGCGGCAGGAAGAATTTCTAAAGATCTCTGTATCCTTTCATCAGGTCCGAAACACGGTTTCGGAGAAATCAATCTTCCCCAAAAAGCAGACGAGGATTATTCCTCGGTGCCTCAGCTCATGTTCGAAATTATGCAGCAGTCCATTATTACCGATCAGGCTGCTACTTTAACAGTCAATGAAAATGACAGTGATGAAGCCATCACAGACAGTCCAAGCTTCATGGGTCTAATGGAAACATTGGACAACATTACGGAGGGCTTCAAAATCTTCGCAGAAGATTGTATTTCCGGCATCACAGTAAATGAAGAAAAAGTAAATACGAATGCAGAAATGTCAACATCTTTGGCCACGATGGTCAGCGCATTGTTCGGATATCAGGTCGGTACCAGAATTGCTCATCGTGCTTGGAATGAAGGCATCTCTTGTCGAGAGGCTGCTTTGGAAGAAAATCTTCTGACTCAAGAGCAAGCAAACGATCTATTCGATATTCAAAAACTGACCGACAGAGAGGCGTTAGTACAGATGTTTGCCAAATACGGCTCCTTGAGAAACATTAAGTAAGTTGAGGCACAAAATGAAAAACCTTACCAGCTCAATTACATGGTCCGCTTACCCTGAATATCCTCGTGCCATACTCTCCATCCTTCAGGTAATTGGAACCGCAAAATCCAAAATCGGACTCGTTTCTGAAGACACCTCTCGAGCAATTGAAGAAGCTATTCAAGAGGTTATGCAGAATTCATTTGATTGGAAGATCTTAGGAGTTTCTGATCTTTCTTTGACAAAGAAAATCCTTGAAGACGTCATATCCAAAATTCCGGAAAATTTACAGCATGAGGCCAGAGAGGCCTTAACTGCGGGATATTCTCCCTATGCGCTTTTCTTAACTGCCAAAGAGTGTGTCATTCTTCGAGAACTTCGGCTTTTGCTTGACTCAACAACCAATCTAAAAAAGACGCTTTTACAAAAAGCCGAAGTCTTTTCAGGAGAATGCACATGTGCCAGAGACCACTTGAGGGATGCAGATGAAATTAATTTCTCCAGCGTATTCGAGGTATTCGAGCAAGGTATTTCCGAACAAGCCGAACTTATTGGCTGCTCACTTAGCCGCTGGAATATTAATTATTTAACCTCTTACAGACCTGGTTTAGAGGAGGCTCCGACAAACATATCGGGATTCCAACCGGCTCTGGGACAAGAACTGGAAAAACAGTTTGATCTTAAATTAGACAATCTGCCGGGACACTTAGATTTCTTGAACTTTGGAGTAAAACTGCTTAACTCGCACGCTCTGCTGCAAGGCCTCTCCACGCAGGTTTGGAGAATTGCAAACGACCTCAGAATTCGAGCTTCCGGTCCTAGAGGCGGCTTGAGTGAAATAACACTTCCGGCAGTTGCCCCCGGTTCTTCCATCATGCCCGGAAAGCTGAATCCAGTTATTGCAGAAATGATTTACGGAACATGTGATCAAGTGGATGCAGATCACGCCGGCATCAGCATGTCTCTCAAATCAGGATGGCTAGAGACAGCTTCTACCTCCTCTCTCTCTCTAAAAGCTTACCTTCAAAGCGTTGAACTATTAAGGCGTTCCATTGACTGCTTTACCAACCTATGCATTAGCGGCGTGGAAATTAACAAAAAGGCTTAGTTTTCAGAGGTCACAATGAATATCAGTGGTTCTTATATCAAAGGCGTTCTTCTTGTTCTGCTAAGTGCGCTTTGTTTCAGCATCAGCGGGACTCTACAAGCTCTTGCCCCGGAAGGGTCCAATCCATTCATCATCACGGAGATGAGAATGATCATCGGATCCTTATTCCTTTATTTCTGGTGCCGAGCTTTTAAAAAGCTTCCCCATAGCTACAAAGACCTGCCTTGGAAATCACTTTTCATCTGTGCAATTTTCCTTCTGATAGGTCAGCTTTGCTTCTTCACGGGAATGGCCAATATCGGCGTAGCTGCCGGTGCTGTGATCTCTATTGGTTCGGCTCCGATATTTGCTGCCATTATTTCCAGAATTTTTTTCAAGATTTCTCCCCCCAGGGCTTGGTACGCTGCTACCTTTTTAGCCATAGCGGGAGTCGCGCTTATCAATGGGGGCGACCTAAATCAGTCCAGACTATTCTTTATCCTGATACTTCTCACCGACGGGTTGACGTATGCTGCCTACATCAATTTCAGCTCAAAACTCGGAGATAAGCTGGATAGCGATGCTGCAGTTATGCTGATTCTTGCCATCATTGCCGTAGCACTCTCTCCCGTCCTCTTTATCTTTCCTATTTCCTGGACCTACTCTTCTTTAAACGGAATATTCGTTTGTCTTGGACTCGGTATATTTACAGGAGGAATGGCATTTGCATTCTTAACCTCAGGCGCCAGACTTGTAAGTCCTGCCGTCGCATCCACTCTTTGTCTGGCCGAGCCTTTAGGTGCCGTCTGCTGGGGTATCTTCCTTCTTAAGGAGGAAACTTCGCTTACAACCCTACTTGGAATTGCCTCCGTCCTTTTATCTATCATTGTTCTGGTATTTTTTGCCAAAGAGCCGAAGAAACCTTCTAATCCAAAGGCTCAAGAAATCTCGCAAATACAGAGCTCTTCAACAATTCCCGATGTCTAGTACACTAGTTTCTCATTGGAAGAAATGGGGAGCAGATTTTCATGAAGCTACAAGAAACCGGAGCCTTGAAGCCGAGCTGGCGTGCTTTTCTTCTTCTTTGTGAGGCACAAAGTTTCTCCAATGTAGCCGAGACTGTGGGTATTTCACAATCCGCTCTATCCAAAACGATTAAAGGGATTGAATCAGAACTTGGCTTTCCTTTATTTGACAGAACTAAACGTCCGATTGTTCCTACGCCAGAAGCTCTACTTCTGAGAGAAGAATTATTAGTAATGTCTGCAGCAATCGATGAAAAAATTAAGAAACTGCGGCTTCAGAAAGATCTGCGTCCTACATTGCGTTTTGGCTGTGTTGACAGTGTATGCCGCTTCATCGTCCCTGCTCTTATTAATCATTTTGGAGACAGTCTTTCTAAGTTTTCACAGATCACCGCAAATTCAGGAATTCTTATCAAGAAGCTCATATCAAACGAGTTGGATGTAATTTTGGTCAGCGGTTCCTTTGATGAAATAAGCGGGCTCTACCGTAGAAAGATCTTCACGGAACCTTCCTTAATTGTCCTTCCTCCGAAATTTGGAGAAATTGAAAAACAATGGAGTTGGCAAGACCTTCAAAAGCTAGAGCTGCCTCTTCTTTCTTCATCAGAATCGAGTGAGGCAAAAAGACTGAATGAGAGGTTCTTAAGCAGTTCCAGGCTTCATTTTTTTCTCCCTATCAAATTGATTCTGATGAAATAATGATTTCATTGATTGAATCAGGAATAGGTTGGGCGATAACGCGCCCTTCAACACTCTTAGCTTCGCGAAAGGACAAACTTAGCGTGTCTTTACTTCCGCTTCCTAAAGGAAGTTTTGACCGGCACCTTTATTTGATGAGTAAAGAGAATTTTTTTATCTCAGAAGTGAATACCATTGAGTCGGTATGCAAATCGGTTCTTCAATCTGAAATTAAACCGCTTTTAAAAGAACTTTTTAAATATACCGAACTCTTTCAACTAGCTAAACAAATTAAGTAGAACTTAATTAAAAAAGAAACCTCTCTTCATTTTCTTGGCTGCTCGTATCCCCGCTTTTAGAGTGGTGTCATTCCATTGAAGAGCGCATCATCCGCCCGTTGCTCTAACCATAAATCAAATTTATAGGCACGATGTAATTTGGATTATTAGAAGTGCAAACGGACAGAGGTTCTCAGAAAATGGATATGAACCAAATATTTAAGGTCTTGAGAATATTTGGGCACCATCTTTCTAAAACAACTATCAATCCAAGGAGGAAGAAGGTCTCAGGACTCTGTACCTTCTGCTTTTATGATTACTCTTATTGAACTACTTATCGTCTTCGGAGCCATTTTCATGGGCGTCCGTCACGGGAGCTTAGCTCTAGGTTTTTGGGGCGGTTTGGGCTTAGTTGTATTGGGCGTATGCTTCGGTGTATTTCCTACTGCCCCTCCGATCGACGTTATGCTCATCATTTTGGCTGTCTGCATGTGCGCAGCCTGTATGGAAGCTGTCGGCGGCTTAGACATTCTTGTTAGAATTGCTGCCCGCATCATTCGCGCAAAACCAAAAATGGTCGGAGTTATCGCTCCGGTTGTCAGCTTCTTCCTAACATTCTTCGCTGGTACAGGAAACGCTGTCTACGCTATTCTGCCAGTGGTTTATGAAGTGTCTTACAACGCAGGTGTACGTCCTGAAAAGGCTATGGCCGGAACTGCTGTTGCAGGTCAGGTGGGTATTACTGCTAGCCCGATTGCCGCTGCTATGGCTGCTATGATTGGCTTGTTTGCTCAAAACAATCATGGAGATATTGGCCTAGGCTCAATCTTGATGATTACCTTCCCAGCCTGCTTAATCGGCGTTGTTCTTGGCTCTGCAATCTGCCTTCTTTTCGGTAAGGGTTTAGACGATGATCCAGAATACCAAGCTCGTCTTAAAGCCGGTCTGGTTCTCCCTCCTCAGCCCATCTCAAATCACAAACTTCCTCCGCAAGCCTTATGGTCTGTTCTTATCTTCTTGGGCGCCATCGTTGTCATCGTTGCAGCCGGTTTCTTCCCTGAATTAAGAGTTCTTCCGGGTCAAACGAAGAGCGTTGGGATGGCACTTGTGATTGAAGCTGTTATGCTAGCAGCCGGCGCTTTTATGATGCTCTTCTGCAAACCTGATGTTAAAAAAGTGGTTAAGAGCCCCGTCATGGAAGCAGCTGTAGTTTCTCTCGGGTGCGTATTTGGTGTTGCTTGGATGGCTGACTCCTTTATCGCTGCTAATAAAGAAATCTTCCTTCAGGTTGCTGGGCAATTAGCTCAAACCGCCCCCTGGCTGTTCTCATTCATTCTTGCCGGCATGTCTGCCTTATTGTCAAGTCAAGGTGCTACTACTCGTGCCATCATGCCTCTGGGATTTGTTCTTGGGATCAACCCCTGGTACTTAATTGCAATGTTCCCGGCCGTTAACTGCTTGTTCATTCTCCCAACTTCTGGCCCCGCACTGGCTGCCGTTGGTATGGACCGCTCGGGCACTACTCACATTGGCAAATACGTCCTTAATCACTCCTTCCAATTACCCGGAATTTTGATGGTTGCCATTGCAGTGTTGTCAGCCTTTGCAATCGTCCAAGTTTTCGTAATCTAATACAAGCTTTACGAACTAGCTAAAAGAAACCCGGCCGCGGCCGGGTTTCTTATGATCGGAAGATCGAAAGTCTGAATGATTCCTCTAAGGATTCCTCTCTAGATTAATCAACTAAGTGGATCTCTCCGCCGTCTTCTACTAACCGATAATCGTATTTCTTCTTGCCGTTAATTTCTTCAAGCCATGCGGCTCGAGGCTCCTCAATATCCAAATTGGCATTGATAAATCTTTCAGCCTCAAGTTTGGTCGCGAAATTTTCACATCCGTCCGAATACTCTACGATTACCTGCGTTACTACGTCTCTTCTCATTCCTCTGCCTTTGCCATCTTCGCAATGATATATGCCACACTAGCTGTCAGCTTCTGAGCATAATCTATATGCAGGAACTCATTGGGACCATGCGCATTCGATTTGGGCCCTAACACCCCTGCAACTACGAATTCAGCACTCGGCCATTCTCTGGAGAAGACGTTGAGCAGTGGGATGGAAGCACCCATTCCTAAATAACAGAAATCATTGCCCCACAAAGACTTAGACGCTTTTTTGAAAGATTTCTTCAGCCACTTTTTCGGCTCTTTAGCGACCCAACCGTTGCTCATCACAACGGGCTCATAATCTACCTTGGCATTAAACGGTGGATGTGCCGCAACAACATCTTTAAATGCCTGAGATGCTAAAGAAGCTTCCACGTTAGGAGGCAGTCTCATGCCAATCTTAATTTTCGTCCAAGGTCTTAAAACGTTTCCGCCGTTTTCTACTGAAGGTATCCCGTCGGCTCCGGTAACCGTCAATGCCGGTTCCCAATTTCTGCGCAAGATGCATTCCATCGGCTCATCACAGAGCGGAGAAGTCTCGCCGGCCCACGGGAATTGCTCCCAAGCTTTATCACCCAAAATCTTGGCAATCTTCTTGCTCTGCTTGAGAATATCGCTTGTCAAAACAGTGTGGAAAGGAATGCCAATGACTTTTCCGGTCTTTGAATCCTCGACTCTGTCAAGCAAACTGCGGAGAATCATAAAGGAGCTCGGAACAATCCCGCTGGCCTCTCCGGAGTGAACTCCCTCTTTCAGCACCTCGACTTTAATAGCGCCGCCAATCATTCCACGGAGAGAATTTGTAATCCACAAACGGTCATAATCCCCGCAGCTGCTGTCTAAAGCTACAACCAGACCAATATCGCCCAACTGCTCTTCTACATGCTTCAGATAGGTTTCATAGTGAGCGGAGCCCGATTCTTCGCAGGTTTCAAATAGGCCTACGCAGCGAGGATGAGAAATATTTAATTCTTGCAATGCCTTCACTGCGGATAAGGAGCAGAAGAAGGAATAACCGTCATCGGCAGCGCCGCGGCCGTAAAGTTTTCCGTCCTGGACAACGGGTTTCCAAGGACCTTTGTCCTCATCCCAGCCAAGGTTGGGAGGCTGCTTATCCAAATGTCCGTAAAGAAATACAGACTCTTTTGCCGTGTTTCCCTCGCTGGCTTCAATTTCTACGTAAAGACACGGAGGAAAGCCTTCTTCTTGAACGATTTTCGTGGAGAGACCTTTAATATCTTGTTTCTCAACCCAATCCTTAGCAAACTCTACGGCCTTGAGAAGTACTCCGTTTTCTTCCCACTTTTTATCAAAATCAGGAGAGAGAGCCGGAATCTCAATAAAATCTTTTATGCCTTGCTCTGTCGTCTGATTCCACTTATCTTTAACTTGTTCGAAGATTTTCTCTATCATCAGTTCATATCCTTGACTACTACGGCATTTTGATGGAGCAGATCTTTAAGCTGCAGGCTAAGTTCCTTAGCCGCATCGTGCTGAAAGTTACCGCCGACTAACACACGATATAAACCATCCTTATCCACAATCTTAGCCGTTGGAAGAGTGTTTTCCTTCAAAACGGATTCAATCTTCTTTTTGAGGTTCTCAGCATTAGGCTGTGATTTAAAAACACCCAACTGAACGGAATAACCGCTCGCCTCGGCCTTGTGAACGACCTTTTCTACCTTACCGACCCCCGAAGAGCCGTCAGCCATGACAAACACGCCTTCCTCGATATATTTCACTTCTGACTTATTGTTCTGGTCCGGTGCCTTCTCCTCAGATACCGAGATAGTCTCTGCTGTAAGGATAGGAGTCGGCTCTTTCTTTTCTTGAATCAGACGACTGATGGCTTGGTCTGCCAAGTCGCTTTCAGAGGCTTCGGAAATGGTCTGAACAGTCTCCGCGGCCGTGGCCGTTTTGCTGTTGGACTTCAGTATCGGCACAATAACCGGAGCTGCCGCAAGAAGAGTCTTTCGGACTGCGGAATCATTATCCCATTCACCCTTGGCAATTTGCTCTCGCGTAATTCTTTCTACTTTTAATTTTGCCGTCCCTTTACCGGCATAGCCAAGTTTAGTCGCCGCAGCATAAGACAGATCGATGATTCTGTTATGCAAGAAAGGACCTCGGTCATTAACGCGAACAATAGCGGATCTGCCGTTCTCAAGATTCGTCACTTTAGCGTAGCTCGGAAGTTCCATTGTCTTATGGGCGGCCGTCATTTTGTACATGTCATAGACTTCGCCCGAAGAAGTCTTCTTACCATGAAACTTTTTACCGTACCAAGAACCGTAGCCGATCTGAACCATGGACTTATCCCCGGTGACGGGATAGTAGCGCTTGCCCATCACCGTATAAGGTTTGTTAGTGGCAGCAATGGGTTTTTCGACAACCGGCGTGGCATCACGCATGTCCATTTTCGATAAAGAAAATACTCCGGGAGGACCGTCATCTTCGAAATACTTACCGCCTTTATTTGAAGAACAAGCCGTAAGAAGTGAAAATGCAGCAAATATCGCTATCCAACCTACGATTCTCATCCTTCTCTCCTGACAACAAAAACTATTTCTTGCGCGGTCTTCTTCTGCTTCCGGCAGAAATGCGCATCAACAAGCCACAGCAAATACCGAGTATAAGAAATGCCGTTCCGCCATAGCTCATAAACGGCAAAGGTACGCCTACCACGGGCAAAATTCCGCTGACCATGCCCATGTTCACGAAAGAGTACATCAAAAAGATTGCCGCGATTGCACCCGCAATTAAGCGCTCAAATAAGGTCTTAGCACGGCAGGCAATGTAAAGTGTTCTGAAAATCAAAGCCGAATACAAAATCAGAAGACCCACATCGCCCAAAAATCCAAACTCTTCCGAGTAAACGGCAAATAAAAAGTCACTGGTTCTCTCCGGAATAAAGTCTAGGTGAGCTTGTGTACCGTTCATCCAGCCTTTGCCGACTATCCCGCCTGACCCAATCGCAATAATGGCTTGAATGGTATGGAAGCCTGCACCGAGAGGATCTGAACTCGGATCCAACAAAGTCAGCACGCGCTGTCTCTGATAGTCGTACATCATAGTCCACGCAATCGGGATCGAGACCAAAACACCGCAGACTAAAGCCGCCAAAACTTTCCAGCTGAGTCCGGCAAAAAAGATGACCGCAAAACCGGCGCAGAATACCAAGATAGAAGTTCCAAGGTCAGGCTGCTTCAAGATTAATGCCACAGGAATGACCAAGAAAAGGGATGCAATCACGTAATCCCACCACCGCAAGTATTCGTCTCTCACCTGGAAATACCAGGCAATAAACAGAGGGACGGCAATTTTCATAATCTCGGAAGGCTGAATTCGGCCCACTCCGATATCAAGCCAGCGCGTCGCACCCTTAATGGTGACGCCAAACAGCAAAGTTGCCAGCAGCAGTAAGATCCCGATGACGTAAATAGGCACAGACATGTTCTTTACCCACTTCATCGGGACTAAGCCAACCACCAGCATCGCAGCCGCTGCAACAGCAATATTTCGAATTTGCCCCTCAATACGCCATGGGAAGCTGTAGCCGGCAGAATACAGCGCCACAAAGCCCACTGCAGTCAAAAGAGAAACAATCACAAGCAAAGGCCAGTCAATGGCCAACAAAAACTCCATTAAGCCGATAGCGGCCTTTTTATACCAAGGAACGGGTGCATCTCCGTAATAATTCTTGTAGAGGTTCATCGTTGAGCTCCTTTTGTTTCCGGAGTTGTTTTAGTAGGAGTTTTACGAACAGCCTGCACTTTCTTTGTTTTTTGTTCCTTATCCTTTTCTTTGTTTTTGTCTTCCTTCTTTGCCTCTTCTTTCTGCTGTGCAGCTTCTTCTTTGGCCTTCAAACGCTCTACTAAGTAGTAATCCAAAATCTTTCTAGCTGCGGGAGCTGCTGCTTGCGCACCGAAGCCTCCGTTTTCTACCAAGATGGCTAAAGCAATCACCGGTTTATCGTAAGGAGCGAAAGCAATGAAGAGAGAGTGGTCACGATGTCTTTCACGAATCTTGTTCTTATCGTATTTTTCACCTTGCTTAATACCTAAGACCTGAGCGGTACCAGTTTTTCCGGCTACCTCGTAGGGAGCCCCGGCAAAAGTCGAACGCCCTGTACCCTTCTTCGTTACTTCATGCATCGCACTTTTAACTAACTTCAGGTATTCGGGCTTAAATGGAATCTTTCCTACCGGCTCTCTGGCTACGTACTCCTCTTCTCCGGTTGTCGGATTTTCAATTTTCTTAACCAAGTGAGGCTTCATGACTACCCCGTCATTAGCCAAAGTTGCAACCGCATGGGCCAACTGAAGCATGGTAAAGGCGTTATAACCCTGTCCGATACCAACGGAAATGGTGTCTCCGGTAAGCCACTTGCGCTTAAATCTCTTTTCCTTCCATTCTTTAGACGGGAGAATGCCTCTTACCTCACCTTTCAAGTCAATGCCCGTAATCTGACCGAAACCGAAAGGAGCCAAAGAATCATGAATCTTATCGATGCCCATGTCCTGAGCTAAAGAGTAGTAATAAACGTCACTTGAGACCACAATCGATCTCTTCATATCCACCGGCCCGTAGCCTCTTCCATGGGTGGAATCTCGGAAAGTGTGGTTGCCGAGCTGGAAAGTACCGCGGTCTTGAATAACGCGGTTCGGATCTCTAACCCCCAACTGTGCAGCAGAAAGTGCCAAGAAGGGCTTAATGGTGGAGCCGATTGGATAAGCGCCTCTCAATGCTCGATTAAGCAGCGGTTTATCCTCATCGTTATTGAGTTCATCCCAGGTCTCTTGATCAATACCGTCGACGAATAGGTTCGGGTCAAAGCTAGGATTGGAGACAAAAGCCAGCACGTCACCGGTAGCTGGTTCAATCGCCACGATGGCACCTCTTCTGCCGTCCAAAACCTTAGTAATTTCTCTCTGCAAACCCATATCCAGAGAAAGAATCAAGTTAGAACCGGAGGTTGCAGGACTCTTAGATAAAGACCGAATCGGACGTCCGGAAGCACGAACCTCCAACTCTTCAATACCGGGTTTACCGTGCAGTACATCTTCGTAGCTTTGTTCGAGACCGAGTTTGCCGATGTTAAGAGTTCCGGAGTACTCAGCTTCTTTGCCGCTTTTTTCCAAAGCTGCTTGATCACGCTGCGAGATACGTCCGATATAACCAACGACGTGTGCAGCATCCTTTCCTTGCGGATAGTAGCGATGCATGCGCGAACGAACCTCAACGCCGGGAAACTTCCATGCCTGTGCAATAAACCTCGCAACGTCTTCATCGGTCAGATTGCTCTTTAACGGCACAGGACTCAAACGAGGCAATTCGTCCTTTAAACGATAAAAACGCTTCTTGTCATACTTAGTGATTGGAATAATTTTTTCCAAGGCTTCAATTGTCTTGGCAAGCCCAACTACCTTCCCCGGAGTAATTTCCAAGGTGTAGATTGGCTCGTTTGCTGCCAACAGCTCTCCGTTCTTATCCATGATGATGCCGCGGCGCGGAGGATGAGCAGTTTCTGTTTTTCGGTTGGCTTCTGCCTTGATGATGAAATTATCGTACTCAAGAATTTGCAGGTAAAAGAACCGACTGGCCAAGAGCAAAAAGAGAATGATCGTGACAAAACAGAAGAATATCGATCTTCTCCGAAAAGTAGAGATTTGTTTTAGTTCTTCGGCCGTTAAGCGAGTCGCCATTGCGTTCTACCTTACGATTTGAGAGAGATAAAACGACGAGTCAGAATAAAACACCAAGCTGGCCAGAGCACTACACCCATTAAGGCGCGCGTAAACCATCCCCAGTCAATTTGCAGAGAACCGAAGCAGAAGCTTTCAATAACCAGCAAAATCGGAGGAATCATGAAGACGGGCAGAATATTAATGGCTTGACCCACAGGCTGCAGCCATTGAAGACGCTGGCTCATAGCTTCCGCACAGAATACGACCAAGCAAAAAGCTAAGGAATTTTGTCCGAAAACAGCCGCCGAATCTGTATCTACCAACAAGCCTAAGAGAAATGCCAGCCAGTAGTAGATTTTCTGAGGTTGATATATGCCCCAAAAAACCAATGTCATCACCAGCAGATTAGGGAAGAAAGGCCACTCCGTAAAAGGAAGCAGACCGATACCCCAACTCAGAGCTATAGAACCGTAAATCCAATAATTGCTGGAAAAAGCCGGATCAAAGAAAGTCCGATCGGGCCTGCGCCGTGTTTCATAGCCTTTAGAGAACTCACTCACGAGGGGCCCTCCTTCTTGTCTGACCGTCTCCGCTCTCTTCCTCTGCGTCCATGCTAGGCAGAGGCTTAACATTCGGATCAACCATCAAAACCAAAACAGCATCCTGTTTGCCGATGCTCTTCGGAGCTTCAACCGTGACTTCAACATAAGCACCTGTTTCGCCCGGAACAGCGGAAATGACGGTACCGACAGGGATACCTTTCGGATAAATGCCGTCAAGACCTGAGGTGACGACTTTTTCGCCGACTTTGATTTTATCCGTATACGGCAGATCGCGGGTCTGAAGTCTCGTATCGTCACCGGTTCCGTGGACTATGCCGCGGACACCGGAATCAACAAAGAGAACCGGGACTTCTTGGTTTTTATCTTGGATAAGCTGGATTTGGCTGGCTCGAGGAGCAACATGCATCAGCTGGCCTGCCAAACCTTGATCAGAGACGACCGGCATACCGACTTCCAATCCGTCGTTAGAGCCGCCGTCGATCTGGAATCTTTGTGTGAAGCCGTCAGACAAAACTCTTCTGACGGAAAACATTTCTGAACGAACCGGCAAAGTCTTCTTTTGAACGAGCATCTGCTTGAGAATACGGTTTTCTTCGTCCAAGGTTGTCAGACGAGAGATCAGAACCTTGTTCCTAGCCAATTCTTCCTGAAGCCGCTCGTTTTCTTTAATCATGGAAGATTTGGATCGCAAACGATCTGCCGCTCCTTCAGCTAACCTTACAGGCGCGTTCAGGGTGTTGTAGGCAGCATTTGAAACAACGGACAAGCCGCTTCTGACCGGCTCCATCATCCTCATCTGATGGTCTACAACCATCAGAAGGACGGAGATTACTGCAAAGAAAGCAAAACTGGTTACAGAAGAGGGCTTCGGTCCGAAGAACTTCTTACCAGGAGTGGGTGCTGCCATTAGTTTGTATTACCGCTAACCGAAGCAGAAGATGGAGTCTTCGATCTTGCCAATACCTTCCAAAGCGATACCGCAGCCGCGGACAACGCAGCTCAGAGGATCATCAGCGACAACAACCGGCAAACCCGTTTCTTCCATCAGCAGACGGTCTAAGTCTTTGAGAAGTGCACCTCCTCCGGTAAGCATTAAGCCTCTGACGGCAATATCAGCGCCCAATTCCGGCGGAGTCTGTTCCAGAGCCTTGTTGACGGCACCAACGACCTGGTTCAGCGGTTCATTCAATGCTTCAAGAACTTCGTTGCTGGAAATGGAGAAGGCACGTGGAACACCTTCAGCGATGTTGCGGCCTTTCACTTCAAGTTCTCTCACTTCGCTTGAAACGAAAGCAGAACCGATTTCTTTCTTAATGTATTCAGCCGTCGGTTCCCCGATCAACATGCCGTAGTTTCTGCGGATGTAATCAATGATTGCCTGATCGAACTTATCGCCGCCGACGCGAACGCTGTTAGCGTAAACGATACCGCCGAGAGAAATAACACCGACTTCAGTTGTACCGCCGCCGATATCGATCACCATGGAACCGATAGCTTCGGAGACCGGCAGCCCCGCCCCGATAGCGGCGGCCATTGGCTCTTCAATTAAGAAGACCTCCTTAGCTCCCGCAGCTTCAGCGCTTTCTTTAATAGCTCTTCTTTCAACTTGAGTGGAGCCGTAGGGCACGCAAATAACGATTCTCGGGCGCGGAGTAAAAATGCTGGGAGTATGAACTTTCTTAATAAAGCTCTTAAGCATTTGTTCAGTTACGGTGAAATTGGCGATAACACCGTCTTTCATCGGACGAATAGCGTCGATGTTTCCAGGGACGCGGCCAAGCATACTTTTTGCTTCTTTACCGACAGCACGAACGTCCAATTTGTTCGAGTTTCCCTTATCAGTACGAACTGCCACTACGCTTGGTTCATTAAGAACCATCCCTTTACCGCGGCAATAAATTAAAGTGTTTGCGGTTCCTAGGTCGATTGCGAGATCGTTGGAGAAATAATTTCTCAAGCTGCCAAACATCAAAACTCCCTGCCTTTAGAGGCGGCACTCTGCGCACATAAATAATAAATAAACCAAAATGATAGACTAAAAAAGGTTATTCTTGTTCGATTGTGTGACCGTTCTTTACGTGCTGAAACAACAGGCGTAAAAAGAACAAAAAATTTTTAATTTGATTAGGTGCAAATATGTCCTTGACTTTAAGCGATGTCCGCAGAATCGCTGATCTGGCTCGTATCGACCTCTCCGATGAAAAAGCCCCGGAGTTAATGAGCCAGCTAAATGACATTCTTGGAATGGTTGAACAAATTCAATCTATTAATACCGAAGGGATTGAGCCTATGCCTCACCCGTTCGGCGGAGCTCAGCGCCTTCGTCCGGATGACGTAACCGAACATAATCGCCGGGAAGAAAATATGAAGAATGCCCCCGATGAAATGGACGGTCTTTTCCTAGTACCTAAAGTAATTGAGTAAAGGAATAGTAATGACGGATTTAACACAAGCGACGGTTGCTGAACTCAGTTCCCTGTTATCTGCTAAAAAAGTGTCTTCAGAAGAAGTCACCAAAGCATACCTTCAAAAAATCGAAGATACAAAAGAACTTAATGCTTACCTTGACGTTCGCCCTGAAGTCAGCCTCGCCCAAGCCAAAGAAGCTGATAAGAAAATCGCCGCCGGCGAGGCCGGTCCTTTAGCCGGCGTTCCTATCGCCCACAAAGATATTTTCGTAACAAAAGAATGGGCAAGCACAGCTGCCAGCAAGATGCTTGACGGATACATGAGCCCGTTCGACGCTACAGTGGTTGAAAAGCTTAAAGAGATCAACATGGTTTGTTTAGGCAAGACCAACTGTGATGAATTTGCCATGGGCTCTACCACAGCAAACAGCGCTTACGGCAAAACCTACAATCCTTGGGACAAAAATGCAGTTCCCGGCGGTTCCTCCGGCGGAGCTTCCTCCTGCGTGGCAGCTCGCATTGCACCGGTTGCTACAGGTACTGATACCGGAGGTTCCATCCGCCAGCCGTCTGCTTTCTGCGGCGTAACCGGCATCAAGCCGACTTACGGCCGTCCAAGCCGCTGGGGCATGATTGCATTTGCCTCCAGTCTTGATACGGCAGGCATCATTGCTCAAACCGCCGAAGACTGCGCTCTGGTTTTGTCACACATCATCGGGTTTGATAAACGCGATTCCACCAGCATTGAACTTCCTCCGGAAGATTTGACGGTTTCTTTAAACGACGGTGTCAAAGGATTAAGAATCGGCGTACCTAGAAAGTGGCTGGACAAAGTGGCTCCGGGCCTTAAGGCAGCTCTTAACGATGCCTTGCGTCAATATCAAGAACTCGGAGCAGTGCTTGTAGACATTGATTTACCGACCGCCGACTTAGGCGTTCCCGTCTACTACATCATCGCTCCTGCCGAAGCCAGTTCCAACCTCAGCCGTTTTGACGGCGTTCGCTACGGCCACCGAGCTCAGAAGTACGATGATCTTCTCGACATGATCAAACGCAGCCGTGACGAAGGATTCGGGCCGGAACCTAAGCGCCGTATTCTTATCGGAACATACGTTCTTTCCCACGGCTATTACGATGCTTACTACATCAAAGCTCAACAGGTACGCCGCTTGATTGCTCAAGAATTCGACAACACCTTCAAAAACAGCTGCGATGTCATCTTCTGTCCGGTTTCTACCGATGCCGCGTTCAGTTTCGATGATAAGAGTGATCCGCTTTCTCTGTACTTGAGCGACCTCTTTACAGTCCCGGGATCTCTTGCCGGTCTGCCGTCCATGAGCGTTCCCTGCGGAATCAGCTCCAATAACCGTCCATACGGTTTCCAATTAATCGGTGCAAAATGCCGCGAAGCTCAGCTGCTTGGTGTTGCTCACGCATACCAGCAAGTTACTGACTGGCACAAGAAAGTTCCCGCAGGATACTAAGAAAGGAAAAAGACATGGAATGGGAAGTTGTTATCGGACTTGAGACACACGTCCAGTTATCTACAAAAAGCAAGATTTTCTCAGGTGCTTCTGCGGCCTTCGGTGCCGAACCCAATACTCACGCATGCCCGGTTGACTTGGCTCTTCCGGGATGCCTTCCGGTTTTAAACGAAGGTGCCGTTGAAAGAGCAATCAAATTCGGTCTTGCTATCGGCGCAAAAGTTGCCAACAAGAGCGTTTTTGCCCGTAAGAATTACTTTTATCCTGACCTGCCGAAAGGCTATCAGATCAGCCAATTTGAACACCCGGTGGTCATCGGCGGCAGCCTGACCTTCCCGGTTGAAAACGCTGACGGCACCACTTATAACAAAACAGTAAACCTTACCCGCGCACACTTGGAAGAAGATGCAGGCAAGAGCGTGCACGGCGTTGTTCACGGTAAGACAGGCATTGACCTTAATCGTGCCGGCACACCGCTTCTGGAAATCGTTACCGAACCGGAAATGAGAAGTGCTGCTGAAGCCGTCGGATATGCCAAAGCCCTTCACGACTTAGTCGTTTGGATTGGAATCAGCGACGGTGACATGCAAAAAGGAAACTTCCGCTGCGACGCCAACGTCTCTATTCGTCCGAAGGGTCAGAAAGAGTTCGGCACCCGTACTGAAATTAAAAACCTTAACAGCTTTAAGTTCCTTCAGGCAGCTATCGAATATGAAGTCAGAAGACAGATCGAAGTGATTACTGAGGGCGGTAAGGTTGTTCAGGCTACACGCCTCTACGATCCGGACAGGGATGAGACCAGAGAGATGAGAAGCAAGGAAGATTCCATGGATTACCGTTATTTCCCGGATCCTGATCTTCTTCCGCTGATTATCTCCGACGAATGGATCGAAGAGACTAAGAAAGGCATGCCGGAATTGCCGCACGCCATGCGTGAAAGACTTCAGAAAGAAATGGATCTTTCCGAAGCGGATACTCAGCAGCTGACTTCTTCCAGAGAGCTTGCAGTGTATTTTGAAACGACAGCAAATGCTGTTAAAGACAAGAAAGCTGCTGTTAACTGGATTCGAGGCGAAGTTCTTTCTCAGCTCAACGCTACTGAAACAGACATTTCTGAATGCCCCGTTTCTGCGCTTCAATTAGCCGCCATTATCAACAAGATGACTGACGGCACCATCAACCAGAAAGGCGCCCGTACAATCTTTACAGCCATTTGGGAAAAGAAAGGCGACGATGTTGATGCTTTAATTGAAAGCCTCGGTCTTAAGCAGATTTCGGATACCGGCGCTATTGAAGCAATCGTCGACAGCGTTTTAGCTGCCAATGAAAAGATGGTTCAAGAATACCGTTCAGGCAAAGAAAAAGCCTTTAACGCTCTCGTTGGTCAAACCATGAGAGCAACTAAAGGCAAAGCCAATCCTGCGCAGGTTAACGCCATCTTGAAGAAGAAACTTCAGGCTTAATCATCAGACTTCAATGCAACAGCTTCCGGTTGGAAGCTGTTGTTTTATTGAGATTTAGAAGAAGATACTTGCACCGAAACGAACCTGAACGTCCGTCTTAATCCGATGACCGGATTCACGATTCAACTGAGCATATAGCTTCACTCGGTCTTTAGCCCGAACCTCAAATCCAACCCCGTAATATGCACGAGTACCTAAAGACTCATCTTCAAAATTAAACTCATTTAATTGAGTCTTCGTTTTGCCGAGAAACTCATGCAAAACGCCTCCGCGTAAATACACCTGAGCCGGTTTCTTATCACCGATCAAGAAATTCTTTCCGATATCGACACCAACTCTGCCGGTTAAACTTTTACCATCTTTCACGGAGACGTCCATACCGTTGCTAAGAGAGAAGCTTTTTCCTTTCAACCAGTAAGAAGACAGCTGTAATTGCGGTTGGATAAAGTAGTGGTCGTATTGCCCCTTCTCTAAGAATTGGAACCGGTGCCCAACCTCAGCAGAAACACCTGCGCCGACATTGGAGTATCTTGCACTTGTGGAATCCTCATCAAGCATCTTGGTAGACATACGATGACGGTAATGGTTGAAACTCATCACTAAATCGGCATAAGTACCTGCTTGATTAAACCAAGTCAAATATCCTCTGGCTCCCAGAGAATTCGTGTGGGCTTTACCTTCTCCAAAATCGTTAATTTTTAACTTAGCATAGCCAATATCAATATCTGCACCGACAATGAGATTTGGGGAAACTTTACGATTTACACCGACAGCCGTTCCATAGTTTCTCAGTTTGCCATTTACTCCCTGGAAGAAACTCAGGCGCGACTGGTCATACCGGAACAACACATATGCGCCGTCAGTATCTTCGTCGAAATTATTTCTAATTTCTCCCAATCTCTCTCTTAATTCAGCCAAAGCACCCAGATATTGAGTTACTTGTGTTCCTTGTCCCACGGCTGCCAAGGCAAGTTTTGCACTTTCGGACAAACCATCCGGTTTCGGGATTAAATAATCCGGATAAGTGGAAGGATCCTCCACATCAAAGTTTGGGGGAGGAATAAAGGTTTCCGGTTGATCCGGCTCACTGGGCTGGTCCGGAGTTTCCGGCTCGGAAGGAGTATCCCCGGCTGGGGCAAGCTTGATGTCTTTGGCCCCTACGAACCAATAGGTACGGGTGCCTTTATCAGCATTATAAAGTCCCAGCTTATATTGATAAGGACCGGCTTCGATAACGCCATTGTTTGCTAAGCTAAACACCGCTTGTCCATGCTTGTCTGTCAAACTCTCTATCACAAGCGGGCGCCATAGATAATCGGCAGAGCTGATATCTTTGCCGGTTGAGCCTAATAAAGCTTGGTGAGAACCTGCACTTTTAACAAGAATCTCTAATGTTCCTTTCGCACCTGGCCTATACCAGAGAAGACCTCCGTTGCCTCCTAATGTTTCAGTTCTTATTGTCAGGGCCGTATTAGGGTCACCCATGTCTACTACGCTGCCCTTAGACAAAGTTAAATTAGTAAGTCTTGAATCGCCAAGCGAGGCCCAGAAACTTTGAGGACCCATCGTCAAAGAGGCAGTACCAAGCTCTTTGACTACTTGAGTATGGTGAGTAACAATCTGGGCGCGCAGTGCACTTTTTTCTCCCAAATTAATATTCAGATGAGAGTTGTGGCCGACTTCTATCTTCTTATCGACATACATGACCCCATTATCTCTGACATTGAAATCTGCCTTTGCCCCAAGATTTCCTAATGTAAGGCTCTGCAGACGGATCCCGGAGGCAGTCACCTCTGACTGGCCGTTAGAAAGCAGGCTCAAGCCTTCGTTGAAAACCACGTTCCCCGCAATATCTGCTTTCAAATCAGAGTCTTTTTCTACTAAAACCGGCTTATTAAAGTAAACGTTTTCAACTTTAATGTTTGCATCCGGATCGTCTTGGATAATTAAAGAGCTGGGATGAGAAATATCGAGAAAGAGTACACCTACAGCTACCGGACGATTAAAAAGGATATTTTTTGCGCTCAGTTCCATGTCCGCAGTAAGTAAACGAAGCGGACTCTTTATCTCCACGTTTCCACCTGCGTCGGTCGGCTGCAGAAAATTAAGATTATTAGTAGCCTTGATATCAATTTTTGCGCCGTATTGTGCGTCAACCGTTCCAAAAATATAGATATCTTCGGCTTTCATTTTCAGCTGACCATCATCGCCAACTGCGATAGCAAGCTCATCTTGATAACTTTTATATTGGTCGGAATACGGAGTCATTAAAACAATTTTCCCACCGGCCTGCAGCGTCGTGGTCGTGTCATACCCTACTGAAACAGCGTACCCGAACCCTTCCTGTTCTGTCGGACGAGGGCTGATGGTGATGTCTCCGCCGGTCACAATACTGACCCCTTGTTCATCTGCCTGCAGCCCTGGGAAAAGGAGTTTGGAAGGGTTGTCCGGATTCCGATAATTCATGAAAAAACCGGAATTGACTGAATTGATAACAACGCCGCCTGCTGCCGTCACATTCCACGCAACAGGGATTTGGTTCGAGTTAAAAATAAACTCTCCGTCTTTGCGAGCCTGTTCAAAAGCCTGTTCTATTTCTGCTTGCAAACCCGGGAAATAACGTTCCCAATTCAGTTCCAGCGGGTCTCTGGAGGTTGCGCTCCTCTTTCCCGCATAAACATGATCAAACTGCCCTGCAAAAACCGGCAGACTGAGGAAAGCCAAGCTTAGCAGCGTTAATTTTGTCTTCATTTCCTTTTCCGTATTGCTCTAACCCATCCTTAAGCCAAATCCAAAAACCGGATTCTTAAGAGGGGTAACGAATTAGCTTGGGTACTAATACTCTTATTGATACCCTTACTTGTCACTCTACAGGACAAGAGAAAACCATAAGAAGTGAAGTGCACGATTTGAGTTATTCAGTCTCTGCAAGAGAGGGGATCTTCGATAGAATCACCCTTTTTTACTGTTCACATTCTTCAGGATTGAAAACGAAAAAACACCTTTGGAGCAAAACTCGAAAGGTGCTTAGACTAGAAAACGGAATTATTAAGGAAGAAATCCTTCTCCCGGAACTCTTTTGAGCGGAAGAAAATCTTCTCGGTCCGGACTGAACCGAAACAGCTCTCCCTCTCTCAAATCGTAATAGAGAGCATGCAGCTTTAATGTTCCTTGCTCTACACGGTCAAAAATCCATGGATAAGACAGAAGATTATCCAAAGACACTAAGACGGCGCCCTCCTCACAATGCCTTGTTCTGCATATATGAGTTTCATCGGCCGTCAGATTTTTGAGTCTTTCTAAGGCCGGGGACGCAATGGCCACCCAATCTTGAATATAGGTTTCCGAAGCAATCGATGCCGGCTCGATAAGACCGTGGATTCCGCCGCAATTGGAATGTCCCAAGACGACAATATGTTCAATGTTCAGATGCTTCACACCATACTCTATCGCCGCCATCACAGAGCTCGGTGCTTTGACCTGAGAGACGTCCGGTACGAGAGCCGCAACATTGCGGATGACGAAAAGTTCTCCCGGTTTGCAGTTCAAAAGCAGTGCCGGATCAACGCGCGAGTCACAGCACGAAATTACCAATGTTTTTGGGTTCTGCTGCTTCTCCAGCGACTCAAAGAAGTCCCGTTCTTTCAGAAAATATTTTTGTTTGAAATGGTGGAAACCGGCAAGCAGTTGGTGAAAATTTTCCAATCTCTTTTCCTTTCAGGCCAAAGAAGAACTATCCGAATCAAAGTTAACTTATTGGTCGGATTGTAATTTGAACAAACGCAAAAAACTGAAAACCTCTTTGGATCCTAATGAAAGAGAGTTCCAATGACAGGATGCCGAAACGTCTCGGCTTTCCATATGGAAAGCCGGTTTCTAAAAGTTAAAAGAGAATACTGGCGCCTACTCGGAATTGAAGATCACTTTTAATTCGATGCCCTGATTCCCTATTCACCTGAGCAAAAAATTTGACTCGGTCCTTTGCTTTAACTTCAAATCCAAGGCCGTAATAAGCTCGAGTTCCCAAGGACTTATCTTCAAAACTGAACTCATTTAACCGCGCTTTGGTTTTGCCGAGAAATTCATGCATTACGCCCCCTTGCACATACACTTGAGCAGGTTTCTTATCTGCAATCAAAAAGTTTTTCCCGATATCAACACCAATACGCCCGGTAAGACTCTTCCCGTCTTTTACGGAAACGTTCATACCGTTATCCAGAGAAAAATCTTTCCCTTTAAGCCAGTAAGAAGACAGTTGGATCTGAGGCTGAACGAAATAGTAGTCCTGCTCCCCACGGTTCAAGAACCGGAACTGGTGGCCTGCCTCCGCAGAAACGCCTGCCCCGAAATTAGAATATTTTGCGCTGGTGGGAACTCCATCGATCATTTGAGTTGAAAGATGATGGCGATAGTGGTTAAAGGTAAGCACAACATCGGCATAACTGCCTTTTTGATTAAACCAGGTTAAATAACCCCTTGCTCCCACGGCATCAGTTTTGACCTTTCCTTTTTCATCGTCATTAACTTTCAATTTGGCATGAGCAAAATCTATATCGCCCCCGATAATAACTTCCGGAGAAATCTGGCGGTTGATGCCGATAGCTGTCCCGAAGTTTTTGAGTCGTCCACTTACTCCTTCATGGAAAGAGAGACGTGATTTGTCATAGCGAAATAAGACATAGGTGCTGTCATGTCCCTCATCGAAATGATTCCGAATTTCTCCCATTCTCTCCCGCAGCTCACTCAAAGCTCCAAGGTATTGGGTAACTTGCGTACCTTGTCCTATGGCAGCCAATGCCAGCTTGGCACTCCATGACAAGCCCTCCGGCTTCGGCATTAAATCGTCCGGATACGTCCCGGGATTATTCGGTTCCGAAGGCAAAGGAGGAATTGGGTCTTGCGGCTCAGAAGGAATATCTGCCGGAGGTAGGCCGTTAGAAGGAGGAGCAACCGGCTTTGGATTCTGAGCAGCAGTGACTAACCAAACCTTATCTGATCCGTCGGCATATTCTCCGAGCTGAAGCTTGTACTGATAAGGACCTGCTTCTACCACACCGCCATTAGCTAAATAAAATTCACCTTTGCTGTTTTCCGGGCCCGATGCATCAATTGCAACGGCCTGAAAAAGGTAGTGAGTGTCTTGGATACTTCTTCCCGTAGATCCTAAAAGGGCAAAATGAGTGCCTTCGCTCCTATTATTAATCTTCAGCGTACCTTGAGCCCTTGGTTGGTACCATAAGACGCCGCCCTCTCCTTGCAGGGTATCGGTAGTGACCGTAATGGATTCACCGGGCGCTCCCATCTCCAAGACACTGGTCTTAGACATCGTTAGTGTATTCACATTCGAATCTGAGATAGGAAACCAAATACTGTCATGCCCCATGGTTACAGAAGCTGAGCCGAGCGGGTCTGCCTCCACATAGGCTCTGAGAATACTGCCTTGTCCAAGAGTAATATCGACATGAGAGTGGTTCCCGACTTTAATAATCTCATCGACCTGCATAACACCGTTGTCTTTGACATTGAAACTGGCCTTGGAATCGGTGCCGTTAATCAAAATATTCTTAACTCGGATTCCGGTCGCAGAAATATCGGAGTTACTGTTATTTGAAAGCGCCAGCTCTTCATTAAAAACAACGGAACCTGCAATATTGACCTTTAGGTGTGAGTAGTCATCAACAAACACGGGAAAATAAAACTGGACGTTTCCTACGGCGATGTTTTCGTCGGGATTGTCCTTAATGGTCAATTGACTGGGATGGGGCGTATCAAAAAACGTCTTACCAATATCTACCTGACGGTTGAAAAAAATATTTGAGGCGCTAAGAGTCATACCGGAGGCAATCAAGCTAATCGGCATTTCATTCGCGTTTTTAGTGCCGATCACCGGATCCGTAGGTTTTAAGAAATAGAGGCTGTTTGCCGCATTGATATTAATGGCGGCGCCGTATTGCGCATCCACGCCTCCGTAAACATACACATCTTCAGCCTTTAGATTTAGTTTTCCATTTTCAGCTACGGCAATAGAAAGCCCGTCCTGATAGCTCGAATCGGATTTCTGATCCAGCGCCTTCAGCACAATCTTTTTTCCTGCCTCTAAAGTAGTTGATGTATCCGAATTGACCGCCACTGCAAATCCATACCCTGAGTGGTCCGTTGACTTAGGAGAAACAATAATGTCTCCTTGAGTCTTGATAACCACGTCATTATTGGCGTTTTCCAATTCCGGAAATACGATTTCGTGTGTCTTAGGATCTCTGTAAGAGCGGTAAAAACCGGAATTGACAGAGTTAATGATGACGCCATTTTCGGCCGTGATATTCCATGCTACGGGGGAAAGATTAGTTTCCAGCTTGAAAATTCCATCTTTTTTTGCTTCTTCAAAGGCTTTCTTTACTTCCTCTTCTAAGCCTGGAAAGTACTTTCTCCAGGTTTCCATTGTTTTTGGCCAAGAGGGTAAGTTTTGCTCGGTATTTATCGTTTGAGAGCCGGAAGCAAAAGCCGGCAGAGCGCATAAAAATAAGCTCGAAAGTAATAATTCTTTTTTCATTTTCTGGTACTGGTATAGCGTAGCATACCCACAAGTGTGTACCCTAAATGGGATAACATATAATAGTTATTAAACAGCGTAGCTATACTTATAAATTTAAGTGAAAGTACCTAGAATTTACAGGATAGATGAGAATAGGAAAAATGCGCTTATGCCCATTTTAGGTTAATTTTCTACTATTGAAATCACAATCTTTGTAAAATTTATAGTTTGCTTACTAATCTTTAGCAAATTAACTTATGCTTCTCAGACCAAGCTTTTTTAGAAAGAAAACTTTCTAAAGATTTGCGTCTCAATGGATAGGCTGGTTTAAACCGATAGGTTGCATAAGACTCGACGCAACGTTCCAAAAGGCAACAATCTCCAGACCGACATGTTTTGATCAGTATTTACTTCAAACACAATTTGTTGCATTTAAGCAACGACAATTGCTGCTTCAGTCTTCTCAAGAACTTTCAATGAGACCAATTTGGGCTGAAATAGGACACTGTTAAAGCGTATTCAATGCTGTCTTAAGCCAGAAGTCGTTATTTCCCATCAATAGTTAGGATGACAAAAAGTGACTTTCAACAAAACCGGAGTTTTCATTTGTCTTTCGCAAAAAAAGAGGACGGCGTGTACTGCACCGTCCCGGTTTCAATTAGATCTTAAAAACTAATGGATTATTTTTTAATTCAATCCGTTGAGCTGTCCTGCGTAAAGGATGAACAAACGCAAACACATCATGCCCACAATCGCAGCTGTACATCCAGTGTAGAAGCAAAATGCTGAACGGAAGAAGCTGAGTGTAATGGGCACTACCATGCCGATAAAGATTGCGCCGAACCAGAACACACAAGCCCAAGTTCCCGTCGTAAATGCCGTAAATGCAAGCTGTGCAGCCTCCGTTCCGGTAATAAGCGAAACGGCAATCATAAAGATACACATGGCTTCAACCAAAATGATCGGATACTCGGCCACATGCAGCTGATGCATAGGAGCATCTTCGCGTTGGGCACCGAATGCCATCGCCACCAGACGAATTGCTGCTCCGCCGGCAGAAAAACCGGATGCAACGAACAGCGCCGGAAGAACGGCCGTATTGATAAGCGGGAAGCGAATCAATGCGGAAATCAGGAAGCCGGTGTAAGCGCAAATCACGATTGCTAAAATCATCACGGCCCAGTCCAACAGCGCACGGAAGCCGGCAAGGAAATCCGTAATCGGCTTTAAGAAAGCCAGAATCTTCAAATCCTTGAAAACCAACAGCGTGAGCACGAAAAGCAGAGGGATGTAAAAGAGCAAAGCCATTACACCAATGCTCATCACAGAAGTCGGGTTGTAATAAATCAGGATTCGCCAGAACTGGAATGGATCGGTCAAGTCCAGAACCAAGCAGACCATACCCAGCAAGATGGTAATTAAACCGACAATGCTGGCCGCCTTCATCTGAGGAGTATCCGCGTGAGAGTGGCTGAATAAATTCAGAATGACTGCCAGCGCCACTGCACCGCCGGAAATACCGGCAAGAAACAGATACACGGCAATCGGCCACGGCCAAGCTACGCTCCCGGATAATCCGGTCGTGAAGTCAATGATAATGTCAGTAGGTTGCATATCAGACTCCTTTCTTGATAATCGGGATATAGTGCAGATTCGGCTGCGTACCTAACATTGCACGAACACGAACGGTATCCTTAACAGCGAGCACCTTATTGACGTATGAATTCGGATTATTAGCGTCCCCGAAAATCAAAGCGTCATAGCGGCAGGCTTGGACACAAGCCGGCAATTCACCGATAGCCAACTTGGTATGCAGGCAAAAGTCGCAGTTTTCTGCCGCTTTGTTTTTTTCGTTGATAAAGCGTACATTGTATGGACAGCCGGCGATACAGTACTTACAGCCTACACAGCGATCATTGTCCATCGTAACGATATTGGTGGCCGGGTCGATATGGGCCGCTCCGGTCGGGCAGACTCTGACACAAGGCGGTTCAGAGCACTGCTGACAGGAGACACGTACATACTTCCGATTGCCGGGGGTTCCGTCCAGAGGAGACTGCCGTTCAAGGGTCATACGAAGCTGACCGGCCGGAACGTTGTTAGTCTCTGAACAAGCTTCTTTACATGCGCCGCATCCGACACACTTGTTCTGATCAAAGATCATCACAAACCGAGGCTTATACCCGCTGACATTTCCGGCTTCTGCTTCTTTGTCGAGCGGAATCATCGTTCCGACTGCGCCCAAAGCGGCAGTGGTTAAAAATTTTCTACGGTCTATTGTCATGATATTTTCCTCGCTGTCCCTTTGTGGAGGACAGCGTTGACTCGGTTACTTGAGTGGATTAACGGGAGTCTTGGAGAAACTTCCTTTGTCGAGGATACCCTGAGCCTTGCGAATATAATTCTGGGCTGCGGATAAGCGCTGGGTCAGGTAGTTGTGTGCGTGAGCACCCCAAGAGCCGTCCTTTTCGATCATGTCGGCAATCTGCGTTGCCAAGTCGACATAGGAGAGAACCTCGGTTCTCTGATCTCGATCAAGACGCGTGACTTCAAGAAGTTTGTTGATTCTTTCGGTAGCGCCGCGAATTTCTTCGTAGCCGCTCTTAATTGGATCCTGCCACTTGTTTAATTCACCGTAAATCTGCTTCTGATCTTTGTAAACAAGACCTTCTTCGAGTTTGGAAGTGTATTGGCTATGGCAGCCTTTGCCTTCAAATACCGTCCAGTCAGCCGGTGCATTACGTGCGCAGCTCCACATCAAGTCAACATAGTCTCGGCCTTTTTCGTCTTTAGCCAAAACGTACTTGGTGACTTTCTTGCCGTCGACTTCAACTTCCTGGGGAATATAGGAAGTCTGATCCGGAGAAGGATTGATCTTGTACATATGGGCTCGATACAGAGCAACGGAAGCGGCTTTTGATTGATCAGCCGTATACTGCTCCGGCATCGGCATTGTCGGCATATGACAAGCGATGCAATCAAGCTCGCTGTGTGTATCGGTGTGCTTGAATACGTCAGCTTGGACAGTATGGCAGTCCTTGCAATCCTGCTTCATCTTAGGATTACTGATGTAGGCCATCCAAGCGGTACCTTTGATCTGAGTCTGATCGTGGCAGGAGAGACAGCCGACGCCATGTTTAGCATGAACGCTCATGAAATGCTGCGCTGTCTTATCGTTGTAATTGGCTTCAGCAAGATTGCGAAGTTCTTTTTTAGAAAATTTCTTAGGTTCAGCTTTAGGATCGATGCCGAGAGACTGAAGAAAGCCGTCGACGCCTTCGATCTTGAACGGTACATTCTTAAGAGATTCAGGTACTGGGACCGGCACGTTGTCCTGCGCCGCTGCGATAGAACTGAAACCAAGGCAAGCGAATACGGTAAGAATGACGGAAGTTTTGATATTCAACATTTTTAGCCTTTGAATTCGTTAATTATGGATTGAACGGTCTTCTTTCCTGCTCTTCTGCAAGGAAATCAGCGTAGTCGTCTTCCAAATATTTATCTGAGTAAAGAAAGAGAACGCCGCTCGAGGTCTTGGTCACCTTGATGTCGCTGTATTCTTCTTTATTTCCCATCACGTCTAAAATTTCAGCAAGGCGCTGGCTTTCAAAATTGAAGGGAGTTTTAAGAAACATTTGCGCAGGCACCGGTCTCGGATAGATGCGGGAGTTTTCTCTTATCTGATCGGAGATAAGCGCTTCATCGTCATCTTTGACGGACAACAAGCGTGCATAAGAGTTAGAAAGCAGAGGCTTGAAGTAAAAGAACTCCGTGCCGTCCGGTTTTTTAATGCTCATTACACCAAGATCTCCTTCCAAAGCTGCCTTCATGACCGCTTCGAAGTATCCCGGCAACTCGGCATCCAACTCTTCATCACTTTTCAGATCAGCAGGATGAATATCTCCGTGAACTAATGAGCGGAGCATTTCACGGCGGCTGAGAGCCTTTCGGCTCGGCCGCAGATTCGGATGTTCGGCTTCGTAGAGATCAACCTTTCCCTCCGGAGTCAATTGAACCTCAAATGCCTGACGCTCTTTACGATCAAGAGCCCTTTCGAGTACCGCGTCCGTAGTGATTTCTGCGGCAGTCTTAATTTCTTCGGCTGTCGGGGCCTTGGCTGTATGAACCTTACGAAGGAAGATTTCTCTTAACTTCTCGCCGTCAACCAGCTCAGTTCTGCCGCTGAATTCGGCAACGATATCGGCCAAAAGTAAAACGTGTACTTTAAAGATGGGCAGATCGTAGATATTTTCCTGTTTACTCATAATTAATATCTTTCAGATTTACTTGATGAGACCTTCTTTTTGAAGAGCCGGGATGACGAAGTCGAGTTGATATTCTTTCAACGTATCGACAGTCGGAACGCCTGTCTGCTTGTTAAATCCCATTTGTTCAAAGAAGATATCGAAGCTCTTCTGGATATCAGCCGGATCCATGCGGACAGTACCTTTAGTGAAAGGCTTTTTATCCTTCGGATCCCAGTAAATCCAACCCGGGACGGTGTCGTGATCCTGACGCATATTAGAGCTGTCGAGCTGACGCATTGTGTAAACGCGCTGCAGGAGCCATGCGCGAGTTGCATCTTTATCCAAATCGTCGCCGCTCTTCTTAACGCCGGTTACAGCGGAGAACACCTTGGCTTCAATGTTCGGATCGCCTACATACTGGTTCTTTTCATCCGGGCAATATTCCCATGGGCCCATCCAAGAACACAGTCCCAACATGTTGTGAAGTTCCGTACGGGCGATAACCCATGCCAAACGCTTCATCTTGTATTCATTAACCGGTGTGTAATCGCCGATTTGGTCAACAGCGCTTTCGTCTCCCCATGTCACTTTAGCGATGTGCTTCATTTCCTTAATCGGAAGACCGCTGCGGGTAAAGTTAACGTGTGCGTGAGCCATCGGGTCACGGTTCCACATACAGTTCAAAACGCAGCCGAGCTGTGCATCATCTTCATTGGTATGATGTTTTGGGTGACCGTTGGACCAATACAGTGAGCGATGGTCATCACTCCATGTCTTCAGAGGGATGCCGAAATGTTCGAGCATGACAGGAGTTGTTTCTCCCATCCACTTACCGAATTCACCTTGTCTGTAGGCAATCTTCGGAAGGAATTCCTGCATAGCGGACGCGTCAACGTCATCGATCTTCTTCCATGGCAAGGAGTCGTATTCTTCCTTAGAAAGAAGTTTCTTCCAATAACCGTCGGTATACATCATGACCATATCGCGCTGGATCTGGCCGTAGTTGCACCACAAACCTAAATCATCCATCAGCTGGCTGCCGACAATTGCGATCTCGATGTTTCTTTCCGGATGCAATTTGAGATTCGGGTAGAAAAAGACCGGGAA
The DNA here is from genome assembly GCF_902477955.1 of uncultured Turicimonas sp. Taxonomy (NCBI): domain Bacteria; kingdom Pseudomonadati; phylum Pseudomonadota; class Betaproteobacteria; order Burkholderiales; family Sutterellaceae; genus Turicimonas; species uncultured Turicimonas sp. The sequence continues at coordinate 100,966 of NZ_CABSJB010000002.1, forward strand.
GAGCAAGCCGCCGCAAGTTTGTTCAGTAATCGGGCTGACGTTGAATTTAGCCGCAGTCTTGACATCTTTAATAACCGGGTAGCAGCGAATCGGGCAAGCAAAGCAGCCGTTGTTGCGGACGTGCAGCCCCCATTCCTTATCACCTAAGAAGAATTCTCCGGCGTTAGTACGGAAGGCCATCTTAGAGAGACGGCGCGTATCCAAAGGAACATTAATCGGAGGATTAGCAGCACCCCATTGTTTTCCGGGCATACCGGACCAGCGGGAGTTCAAAGAATGGTATTCAAAGAGCGGGTGCGGATAGCGGGAAACGACGGTCTGCGTCAAAGCGCCGAACAATTCTTTATGGCGGTTGACGAGTTTTTCCCAGTCTTCCTTATCAGCTGCGATATGGATAGCTTGATCACCGTCAATCGCGATACCCTTCAAATTCTTGGAACCGAAGACGCCGCCGATACCGCCGCCTGTATGACTCTTGGCATTAATCACAATGGACATGGGGACAAGGTTTTCACCGGCCGGTCCAATAACGGTAACGGATGCGTTCGGAGAAGTTTCCTGGCTAATCAATTCATGGGAGCGGCATGTCCCTTCGCCCCAGATGTGCCCTGCATTGCGGATTTGAACGTCATCGTTGTTGATGTAGATATAAACAGGTTCTTTGGCCTTACCTTCAATGATGATGAAATCGTAGCCGGCATATTTAATTTTTGCACCGATATCACCGCCCAAGTGAGCACTTCCGACCATGTGTCTCGGATAAGTAGTCGGGTACATCGTTGTGATAGATGTTCTGCCGGAGCAGACAGCGCCTGTACCTGTCAGAGGTCCGGGAGCGATAACGAGTTTATTGGCTTCATCGAAAGCCTGGGTCTTAGGGGGGACTTCATCCCAAAAAATCTTATAACCGAGGGCAGTACCGCCAATCCATTGCTTATCTGTCGGAACTGTAGAGACTTCACCTGTAGAAAGATTAATTCTGAGACCCTGACCGGTCCAACCGTATTTTTTTGTATCAGACATATGCGTAACCTATAGAGAAAATCAGCCGTGACAAACACCGCATTGGTCGTTGTTGTTCTGGGGCAGATAGCCATGCTGCGGACTGCGGTTCGGTTCTTTGGAACGATCAACCCAGGGAACGTAGCGGATAGCTTCCGTCGGACAGGCTTTTACGCACTTCGGATCGCCGTCGCAAAGGAAGCATTTGCTGGCGACATTTTTTTCAACGTCAAAGCTCATCATGTTCCACGGACAAGCTTTTTGGCAGAGACCGCAGCCAATGCAGATTTCTTCGTCTACATAGCGGGCGCCGGTCTTCGGATTTACACGAATAGCGCCTTGCGGGCAAGCGTTAGCGCAAGGAACCGGATGGTCGCATTGACGGCAAGTGTCTTGGATACAAATCGGGTCAAAACCGAAAGCACCGTTATTAGGGCTGACGAGGGCCGTGCCTTGCGGACCGTACCACATGTTGCGGTTAATCTTGATTCTGGCAAGCTTGGGGTCGGCTTTTCCGTCATTAAATTCCGTACAGGCTAATTCGCAACGCTGGCAAGTTACGCAAAGGCTCGGATCTGCAATGAGGATGCCTTTTGGTGCTGAGAGAATGATATAGGGCTGGGCGCCTGTTTGGGCTTTTACGGTATTCATAGCAGCCATTGCAGCGGCAACTGTCGATACCTCTAAAAAGCCACGACGGGTAATATCTAACGGCAAACGTGCCTTAGAGAGCAGTTCTTTAAGATCTAACATTAAAGACTCCGTTGATTGCAAAGTAAATGGGGGTGCTTATTCATTAGTTCGCACTAATGAACTTATGGTTTTCGAAGGGGAGCAGATTTATAAGGATTCACGTCCGGAAAATGGACGATCCTCTTAGTTTGGAGGAGGGAGAGAGAAAGGCAGAGTCGCGTTTTGCTTTACGGGTGAGCAAAACGATTGAGAGAGAACTTGTCTACCGGTAATTTTTCTATTTATCCGGGCGGAAAGCATTTTGAGCTCCTTGCTACGAAACCATTAGTTGGGGCGAAAGAAATTGTTTCGTTTCATTTCGTTTCAGAGTATATCCCTAAGAATTAACCCGATTAAAGATCGTCAAATTTTGCAATAATCACTCAAATACGCTATCCGCTCATCCGAAAGGATGAATATAACTGCTGGGAATCAATGATTTTTAACACTTTGTTATAAATATTTTGTTACACCCAAATTGAGATCTATTGTTGGATTTTCACAAAAAATACATCAAATTAGCACGCTAAGTTATTGAAAAGGATGTCTATGTATGCGCAAAAGCTGTAATTTTTGACAATTATTGGACTGTATTGTGTCGGAGGGTTCACTCGTCAATAAACCGGTTCTTACCTCATACGTTTTCATGAGATTTCAAACATTTTTTGGAGCTTGAAAGGACTCTATTGCGGCTTTGCTACGGTTTCAATGGAATTTCTTTGTTGGCGCTGATATTGATTGAAGAAGTACAAAGGTGTTGAAATAAAAATAACCAATCCGGCAATCAAGAAAAAGATATACCCAAGGCTCGCCCAAACTCCCTTTGAGAGAATTTGTTCCGGAGGAACAAATCCGCACAAAATAGAAATAAAACAAGTAACGAAAGCAACCCCTGACATCAGACACAATCCGACTTTGCCGCCGGGTACTTGATAAGAGCCTTTCTTATCGGGATACCGCAGCTTAAGACGAATGGCAGCTGCAAACATCAGAAGGTACATCACCATATAGAGCTCTCCGCAAAGGGCTAAAAAGAGCCAAAAGGCGTCTGACACGGACGGCATTACCAACACACTCAAAGCCAAGAATGTGGCACATCCTGTCTGAAGAATCAGGATGCTGGTTTGCATACCGAATGAATTCCGGGTCTGCCAGTACTTAGGCAGGTAACCTTCTTGGGCTACTTCTAGAAGGCCGCGGGAGGGTCCGTTCATCCACGTTACGATGGAAGCTAGGGCGCCGTAGGCCAGAAAAGCAGCAAGGATAGGAGTGAACCATGAAAAACCAAGAGCTTTAAGCATGGTCTCAAAACTTTGACATACGCCCGCAGACATGGAAAGCTGGGTACCGGGGACCACTAAAGCAACGGATAAAGCACCGAAGATAGAGAAGAAAAGAATAATAAGCGAGGCCAAGAAGATAGCTCTCGGGAAGGCCGATGTCGGATTCTTCATATTGGTCACGTGAACGGAACTCATTTCCATACCCGCCAATGAAACCATCATCCCCGCCAGCAGCATCCACTGTTTTGGAGTGGACAAATCCGGAATAAGGGCTGCGCCTCCGTTAAAAGGGATCTGGATCGGTTTGTCGGTGAGAATATAGGCGGATGCAATCGCTATAAGAAAGAAGCCGGGAATAATCGTACCTACCAGCACGCCGGATTTGGAGAGAAAAACCGAAAGCCTCATGCCTCGGAAATTTAGAACCGTCGCAACCCAAAGGATGGCGATAGTGGTAAAGAAGACGTACCAGCGGTTATGCGCGAGCTCAGGACTGAAGGTGTATGCCAAGCAAGTTGCCACAAAAGTCGCTGCTGCCGGATACCAAGGTAAGTTCTGAACCCACTCCATAAAGATGGCGAGGAATCCGTATTTAGGGCCGAATGCTTCACGCACCCAAACAAAAACACCGCCGCGTTCCGGATAGGTACTAGCTAACTCAGCCGAAACCAAAGCCGAAGGAACAAAGAAACAGACAGCGGAAGCAACGAGGAAAAAGATAATATTCCAGCCGTACTCGGCCATGCTCGGCAAATTTCTCAAAGAGAAGACCGAACAAACTGTGAGCATAGCCATAGCTCCGATGCTCATCGTAAAACTTGTTTTATTTCTCTCGGTACCGCCCACGGCCTTCCCTCCCACAACTTTCAACTTCGGACTATAGCCCCATGATTCGCATGCAGATTTCTAAAGATCCCAAAACAGAACTATTCCGCTTTGACGCTAGATATATTTAATTTTTATGAGGAGGCAGAATTGTCCCATGCACGTCGAACATTCAGAATGAAGTCCTAAAAAATCGCGTTTTATATCAAAAAGTTGGAGTCCTTCTAGAAAATCACACCCTAATTCGTTAAAGATGGTTGCGAAAAGCGAAACCTTGGCCCAATAAGTTACATCGGTTTACTTCTTACAAAAATTTGACGAACCGCAAAAGACCTATTTTTGAAATTGAGAGTCTCATACATTTTTGAGATATTTGCATTCAATTTTTTTAGAACCGAACAAAAGGTATTTTTTTGAATAAATACATAAGAATTTTTTCAAAACTCTCGAGGGTGAATTGGTCTCAACCATACCTTTCATTTGATAGGTACGTAATTTGTTTTTCTTTATGCAATACCGTGGAGAATTTTTTCTTGGCGCAGCTTTCTCTTTAAAAGGAGCTGTAAAAATCAATACTTTTGCCCAATTTAAGCACTTGTTTTATTTTTTCTTGGAAGCACTTACTTTGTACGGAATGATTGTCGTTCTCGATTTATCTCCTCAAAATTTAATTTTTAGCTAACCCACCAACTTTCGAACCTATCTAGATTTGCCATTTTTATCCTTCTTCGGGCTATGATTTGCCTCAAATTATATAAATAACCTTAAGCCTGAGATAAATGTATATACATGCACGTTCCGTATGCCCGAAAAGCGGCAGAAATAAGCTCGTCGCTGCCATAGCCAGCGCGCTCGTCGCCCTTCCTCTTGGAATACCATCTGATGGGTACTCCGCCGACTCAAACGTTGCCTTCCCAGCAGACGACGTCCTAACAATTTCTGCCACGTCATATACGGAGGAGGGGGGGTACAGCGCTAACGCCCATACCTAAACAAATAACAAAAAAGAAGTATAAAAGACTCCCGGATTTCTCCACTGAAAGATGGGCATTGTTTCTCACGGATCCGAAATGGAGCACTTTGAGCGGTAATGCTGATTACAGCTCTTTGAGCGAACCTACGTACAATAATTCCCAACTCGTCATTACTGCCACTGGAAGCAATATGGCTGGAGAAGAAGAGTCAAAAAGATTCTCGATTTTCGGTGCTTACTATGACGGAGACAATAAAAATGGAACAAAGGATGGTACAGATGGCCTTAAGCGTCAAACTCCAACTGAAGACCAACGTAAGCTTTTAAGCCAATACTTTAGCCAAAGGACTCTTTCCCTTACACTCGAACCGGGCAAAGAACCTTATACCCTGTATGTTTCGGACGTTTTCGGGGCAAATAATGACTTTGCCGGAAGAGCTGTAAGTAACACAGCTACGCCTAAAGACAGCGATTTCGTAAAATCCAATAATAATTCTGTTCTTATTAATCTACAGAACAATACTTTGAACTTCAAGAGAATCAAAGGAGGCAAAGGAGTTAGCTGGAGAGAGCTCACCGGCGACAATAATGTCAAGCCTATTACTCAAGCCTCGTATAACCTAGTTGTAATAGAAGGCGCAGAAAATTCTCAAAAGCAAATTAATCTTATCGGTGTTTATGACCAGCAAGCAGAGGGAGGCACTGCTTCAATCAAACCTGTAGACAGAGAGTTTTACTTGAATCCCTCCATTTTCGGAGGAGATGCCCTTCAGGCGGATCACAATATTGTCTTTTTAAAAAATGTTAATACAGACGGGATCGCCCGCAAATTCGGCATTGTGGGAGGTAGAGCTCAAGACGGCACTGCAGTAAATGGCTCGACATCCGTTGGGGCAGACAGCCGAAACAATTTAGTCTTGATTCAAAACTCTATTATTGGTGTTGATGGGGAAAAGAGCGAAGGTACCAATGTGTACGGGGGCCTCGGCTACGCTTCTGCACAAAATAATGCTGTAGTCATAGACAACACCAAGATCTTAGGCAATGTTTCCGGAGGCTTAAGTTTTTTAGATAATGTAATGTTCGACGGCTCTTACCACAAGTTTGTCTATGGTTCAAACATTTCTAGTGACGGTTTCAATGCCGATCAAGTGCTAAGAGCCTTTAACAAAGGTCTGACCGAAGACCACAACAGCGTCTACCTTAACCAGGCTGTGCTAGAGGGAACTTCCGCCGTCTACGCAAGCTCCGGTGGCCTTATCAAAACAACAGATAATTACCCCCAGGGATATATATCTTTTGTTGATTCTAAGCTTGTCAACCTGAGAAGAGGTACCGTTTACATAAACGGGGCTAACCGAGCCTCATCGATTTATGCCGATACGGTGTACTTTGGTAAGGTATTTGACTCTTCTGGAGAAAAGCTTTTAGCGGATAGCTATACCGATGCTAAACCTATTCCCGTCACTTTTGGTCATAGCCTTTCAAAGTCATACATCCGGACCTCCGCTGGTTTCCACTCAACGTTGACACGCTTGAACGAAGACCAAAGTGATATCACACACGGAAAACACAATTACTGGACCAATGTTGTCGTGAATTTAGGCGATGTCACTGAAATTAATGGTGACGGCAAGCATTTGAATACGACTGTTCCTGTCTTTGAAAAAGAAGTAAAAGATGGAAATTCATATGCTGTCGCGAAGGACACGTTATTTTCCCTTCTCGCCCAAGATAATGTCGGAGGATCAAGTACCTTCTTGGCAATTTCTTCAGGCTACCACACCGATTCTGATGGGAAAATTCTTGACAACACACCCGTTCGTGCCCTCAATCTAAACTGGTCTCGTATCCTTGAATACCGCCTTTCTTATGCATCCGGCGGAAGATATTCGAAAGATAAGGACAAAGAACTGACGGTCACTGTCGGACAGCCTGCCCCGTCATATTCGAATGCTGCCGTACCGCTTCCGCTGCTCCAAGTATTCCAAGGAGGAACAGAAATTTATTCTCCCTCCGAAACTTATGTTTGGGTTGACGACGACAAGAACTGGTACGAAGATGCCAAACACCAAAACTTAATCACAGACAAAATCGCTTTCCTGAAAAAGGTCCAAACTCAAACCTCAGAAGAAGACATCAAGTTATCAGCCGTTATTCAACAAGATAGAAACGGAAGGTCAGTAGCTGTTGCAAATGCCACCTATTCTCTCCTCCCTTATCTGAGCGTCGGGGAACTCTATGAGGTTAAAGATACAGACGGACGCGTAGAGAACTTTAAGGGCCATATTTTTTCTTTGACCCCACTGCTTGATGAAGATGTTAAGAATTTTGTATCAGATAAGCGTGTGAAAGAAGGGGTTGATGTCTTCATAGGCAAAGGCAAAGACAACAACGAACTCGATCCTAAACGACTTTACTATTTTGAAAACGGCAAGTACTACGAAGAAGTAGCTTCAGCCGGAGATATTGTAAGCGTCACCAATCTATCCGGAACCAGTGCCGGAACCAGTGCCGAAGCCGGTGGTCTTGCCTTAGGTTCGCGTCTTATGAAACTCGAGCTCTTGGACCAAGTGGTTCTGAATGGGCTGACCGAAGATCAAACAGACATCTCTACGGATTCCTACACCGCAGAGATGGAGCTAACGGGCATAGGAGGAATTTATATTCCTGCTTCAAATACTGTCTTCATCGGAGGAGAGAACTATCAAAATTCTTTCTCTGGTAAGACGGAAGTCGGAGCATCCGGAAAACTTTCCCTAGTCGCTACCGAAGCTCTCGGAAATACCGAAAGTGTAGTGCTTGGAAGTGCGGCTACTCTTACCGTTTCCAAACGCATTGATTCCAAAGAAGATAAACCGACTACTTCTCAGACGATAAAGAATATCAATGGGGCTGACGACAAAACCTCACTGGTTATAGAGAAAGATAATTCTCTAAAACTTACGGGATCTACTGATGCAGGCCAAATCGGAATTGTCAGTGGAGCAGGAAATCTACGCATTGAAAATACTAAATTTAAAATTTTGTCTAGTGGCACCTTCTCCGGTCCTACCAATCTGACTGCATCAACCTTAACGCTTAATAAAGCCGACAGTCTGGGAACAAGTGCTGTTACATTTGTCGCCAACTCAAAGGTTATTTTTGAGTCTCCGGATGGAACCTCGAACAATAACAATACTTTCCAAGGTGAGGGTTCCCTTCTGGTAAATGGCGGATCCCTGACTTTGGCTGGAAAGTACGTTGATTTAACCCCGACCTTTACTGGCGGTCTAACCCTTGAAAATGCCACAGTTTCTACTGACAAGGAGAGCGACTACGGTTGGAAGAGAGTGGGCTCAGGAAATATCGCTTTAAACGGCACCTCTTCTCTCACGGTCTATTATTCAAACGATCAAGAGAAAGACAGTGCGTCTTTTGAAAATAAGAAGCTCTCAGGCAGTGGAACTCTGAGCCTCGTTAACTCCGGGACAAATCAAGATAGTTTTAAATTCGGATCTCAGAACAATTCCGGTACTTTTACCGGCACTCTTGCTCTCAACAACGTCGGTATTTCACTTGACGGTCAAAATGCGACCGCAATGGGAAATGCTTCACTTAAGCTCGATAATCAATCCACAGCAGCTATTGTCAAGGAAGCATTTAAAACTACAGGAAAAGTCAGCTTTCTAGCCGGTGCCACACTGGATTTTTCCTCTGTACCAAGCTACCTGGGTGCCAAAGAAATTTCCAACACCATTACCGCCTCCAAAGGATTTGACTTTTCGAATTCCCCTCAAGGAAAAATAAAAGTTAACCTCAGCGGTAAGGTAGGCAAAGGCGATGCCGCTTTGGATTTGCCTCTCTTAGATCAAGACAACGGCCCTGTAAGACTTTACTTTGGATTCGGCAATGTCACTGGAAGTTTGGCCAATATCAAATTAGTCGATGCCGACGGAAATGACCTAGACCTAGGCTCACAAACATTCGACTATAAAGATGGGACTGCTGAGTTGACCTACTCGTGGGGTCTTACTGCCGATGCCTCCGATTCTCCTCTCTTCGGCACCTCTGAAGGTTTTGGATTAGGCTACAAACTTACAACCGTCAACGTCAATAAGGACCAGACCTTGGTTTTAGGACCTGTCGAAAAAGGTAACGATTCCACTTTGTCGGCGAAGTTAACCAGCAGCAAGGGAAGCGACAGCAAAGTCGAAATTCACGGAGAACTCAACTTTGATAATCGCACCAATAACTTTGACAGTACGCTGATCCTTACCGCAGACTCTTCTTTGACAGCCGTGGCTGGAGCCCTTGGTCAGAAAAGTGAATTGTTTGCATCCGAAGTTTCGCTTGAAGACGCTTCCACACTTACTCTCAAAGATGGTTCTCATACCATCGGAAGTCTCAATACTGCTAGCTCCAGCACAGTTGTAATGAATGCAGCCACTGACCTGACGATTAGAGGAGACTCTACAGTTGAGGGAACCTTGAAAGGTGGTAATAGCCTTAATTTTGAAGGAAAAGATGGCTCGGTGCTAGATGTCACCCTCTCCTCTTCTAACGATCAATTCAAGGCACCTGTTTCTTTGAAATACACTTCCCTGACGCTTGGGGAGGTATCCTCACTCGGAAGTTCTACCATTGAGCTGGGTCAGAACAGCACGGTTCAATACCAAGGCACTGATTCCTGGAGCTCTTCTAACATCTTCGAAGGAACAGGAAGCATCGTTTATCAAGCACAAGACAGTGAAGCCAACATTTTTACTTTTAATGAAAAACAAGGAGAGTTTTCGGGAACCCTCGTGCTTCAGCAGGCACACATAGAACTTTCTGATAAGCAAAAGCAAAATGTGACGGCATTACAAAACGCCACGTTAAAGCTGGAAAGCAATTCTTCCGCACTGGTAATAGGAGAGAGGAAACTCTCCCAACTTGAAATGTCCTCCGGCTCAGTGTTGAAGTTAGGAGAAGTTGACTTAGTCAATCAAAAAGCCGCCGGCAGTCTGCAAGTCAATAAATTAGGAGCCATTGACGACCAGATTAGCCTCGACGGATTTACTGCAAATATAAATGATGAATGGTCAAAACTTCTTGATTTGGATGAAACTGCGTATACCACGTTAGTTAGTGGTCCTAAAGACACCTCAACTTCCAATCCACAGTTCACTTATTCCGTGGTTACTGCAGAAAAGAAACTTGAGCTGGCTAAAGGTGTTGAGGGAACCTTCGACATCGACTACTCAGATACAAAAGATGAAAAAATCGGTGCCTTCGTTACTTCAATCCTCACTTTATTGGATGTACAAGAAGAAAAGACCGTAACCTTTAAAAAAGGCATTGGTGCCCAAGGTGATGATTTTTCGGCGGGTATCCTCGGTGAAGGCACAATTATTATTACGGATAATCTAATCTTCAATGCCGCTAAAGGAGCTACTGAATTTAAAGGGAAACTAAAGGTTAATTCTGACAGCTCTTTGACTTTACAAAATGCAGAGGGCTTAGGAACCCAGGGTAGTCACGTCTCTGATATCGAAAACTCTGGCACTATCAATATTGACGAGCAGACGTACGCCAATAGAATTTCCGGAACAGGGAATTGGAACTTAACAAAAGCTTCCTCCTCTAGCCTACATCTGGTTAACGCAGGGGGAAGCATCGGCAATTGGAGTGAAGGAACTTCTTCATGGATTCAGGGTACCCTTGGAGGCAACGGCAACATTCTTGTGGATGAAGGAGCTCTCAGAATCGAAAGTTCTAATAAAGACCTAAAAGGGAAATTAGAGATTGGTTCTCAGCAAACTAAGGCTGAAGTTAAGCAAACTAAGGCTGAAGTTATTTTGACGAAGACCGATTCTGTCGGGTCAATGGCTATTGAAATTGCGGAGGAATCTCTCCTGACCTTGAAAGGTTTAAATGGAAACTTTGACAATGTTTTGACTTCCACTAATGGCAATGTCCAAGTCACTTCAGGCTCTGACCTCACAATTACTCACAGCGACGGGTTCCAAGGAAGTTATAAAATAAACAATGGTTCTACACTTTCTTTCGCTGAACTTACCGGCTTTGCTAATGCAACCAACGTCAGTGCGAATGTTGAGAAAGGATCCTCCCTTCTCTTGAAGTATGACGAAGAATGGGAATTAAAGAATGTCATCTCCGGCGGTGGAACGATTGCTATTGGAGCAGGAAATACTGCCCATCGAATAATGTTTACAACTGATGTCGCTCAAACGATGGGAGAACAATTCTACGGTGACATCCATGTTGAAAATGCTTTTGTCGATCTCACGGCAAATGCCCAAGCAGCCCTGACCCGAGGCTCACTTGTCTTAGATAAAAACGGAAAAGCCCTAATCCAAGTCCCCTCAAGCGATACTCCCTACAAAATCGGTGGTCTGAGCTTTAACGGAGGAACATTGGATGCTTCGAATGCTATCGTCACTCCGGGCAAAGCAGATGCCAAGACCTTATTGAATATCAGCGGCTATCTCGAATCCGGGGACAAAACAGGCACGCATGAGTTAAAGCTCTCCGGCACAGGCAAAATCCAAGTTGGCCTATCCGAAAGTGCCGTCAACTCTCAAGACAGTTACTACGAGGCCATTAAAGACTTCTCTTTACTTGACCAAGACGAAGGTACCCTAAATGGCGTTCTTCATGCAAAAATTGTCGGACTCTACAATGAAGATACTTGGAAGAACACATCACTCGTTGTAGGCGACCTTGACAAAAACAAACTGGTCAGCGAATTCTTTGATGAAAGCGGAAATGCACGCCAAATCGAGGACAGCACACACAAGCTTTATTCTGGTGATCAGGAAGATCAAAACCAAATAGGGACAGGACACTATAACTTCAGTCTCTCAGCCTTTACCTCTGAACAATCCGCAGAAAAGGCAGGTATTTACGTCGGTTACGGTCTTGTCGGCGTAGAAATTAAAGGAGGTAAGACTCTGACCTTAACACCGGGACGATTAGCCGGTGGAGATACTTTCTCTGCATGGATCAAAGACGAAGCCGGTTCAAGCGGCAACCTTGTCATTGCAAAAGGCCAACAAGAAGGAAATATTATTCGGCTGCAAAATAGTGCCAATGCTTACACAGGTACAACAACCGTTACTCAAGGCATGAAGCTTGTAGCTGCGACAGATAGCGCTCTTGGCAAGACAAGTGAACTCATCCTGGATGCCGGTTCTTCATATGAACAAGCCGCCGGAACAACTCAAACTATCGGAAAACTCAACCAATTCGCCGGACAAAGCTCTGTATTCGTGGATAAGAATGCTGTTTTGACTCTGGCTAAAGGTGGACTTTCCAACGGACATAATGCCCTGACAGGAACCGGCACCCTTAAAGTCGAATCTGAGACTTTACAGGTCTCTCACTCTAATGCCGGACTCACAGGAAATGTGGAAATCGCCAACGATGCTTCCGTCCTCGCTCTATCCTCTCAATCTTTGGGTTCTTCGGACGTTACTCTGGAAGAACAAGGCAACCTAACCTTCAAGGACATTGCTGACGGCTCCTCCGTCTCCAACACTTTCCATGGAGACGGTTCGATCAATCTGGCTAAGTCCGATATAAAGTTCTCAAAATCCTCCACTGGATTTACCGGAACAATCGTTCTAGACTCCCCCTCCCATCTGGCTGTGGAAAAACTTGATGCTTTAGGAGCCTCCGAGATTAAGAATGAAGGTACTCTGCACTTGAACCTTGACGCAGATGAAGGATGGAACGAGGTAGCGCTGGTAACTCGTTCAGCCGGTAGCAGAAAACTTACCGGCTCCGGCAATGTCATTAAGACAGGAAAAGGTGTCCTCACGCTTCATTCTAATTACGCTTCTGAAGGCACAACCACCATCGAACAAGGCGGAGCAATTTCCGGAACTGCAGAAGATCCTTTAAATCTTGCCGCTTCCTTTGATGTCCGAAAAGAGGCTTATTTACAAGCTTTCGGATCGATAAACAACCTGACAAATGCCGGTACCGTTTACCTTAACGGCATTGATGCCAAGAAGACCACGGAAAGTAAGCTGACCGTAAACGGCGACTTTGTCGGCAAAGGAGGTACTTTAGTGTTTGATGCAGATTTGGCTTCAGATACCAACTCCCATCAAAACACTCTCCTCGTCAAAGGAAACGCGACAGGGAACGGATTCATTCGAGTTAATAACTTGGATGGTAAAGGGGCTCAAACTCAAGAAGGCATAACCTTAGTCAGCATCGAGGGCAACTCTAATGTCAGCTTCCTGCTCGACGGGGCAGCCAAAGCCGGGGCCTATGATTATCTCTTGATGAATTCTGCGGACAATAAACGCTGGTACTTAAACTCTGTGAACCGACGCGTACGCTCTGAGGCCGGTACGTACATCGGCTTAGCACTAGCTGCCGAACAGATGAATATGCGCCTGCACGACAGAATGGGTCAGGCCTACGTGGTCGATCCACAATCAGGCGAGCTCCGTCAGGCTGCAGGATGGGTCCGTCAGCTTGCTTCTCACTCTCGCTTCAGTACCGAAGGAGAAAAGACTCGACTTTCTACCTCCGTTACTCAGCTGGGTATGGACGCTCTTCGCTTCAAACCCTCTGCTGAAACCAATGCTGTCGCTGGTTTTTATGCTGGCGGTCTTTACGGAAAATCCAAGACAAGGGCAGCTTCCTTCTCCAAAGGAAAAATCGATGGTTTCGCCCTTGGCGTTTACGGCACCTTCTATACCGGCGCTGATGCAGATGACGGCTTCTACACTGATACTTGGCTGCAGTACGGACGCTATGACAACCGGATTACCGGAGAAGATCCGGAGCTCAAATTCCGCTCTCACGGATTCACTTTCTCCGTCGAAACAGGTTATAGCTTCAAACTTGCCAAGACAGGCACTCAGAAAGAAACCGACTTCATTATTCAGCCGCAAGCTCAGCTCATCGTCACAGACTTGAAGAACAATTCTGTCAGCGATACCCACGGGTATAAATTTAAACAGCTCGGTAAGAATAATGCCACGGTTCGTCTTGGAGCCCGATTCATGGTTAAGCAAGATACGAAGCTAACGGCGTTTGTCGAAGGCAACTGGCTGCACAACACGAAGAAGGCCGGTGTACAGATGGGAACCGAAGGTGTTTACATGAGCGGAGGCAAAAACACCGGTGAAATCAGACTCGGTGCGGAAGGCTCTCTCAGTCGTAACCTGAAAGGCTGGGTCAGCGGATCATTCCGAGCCGGGCAGTCCGGATATCACACCGAATCTGCACAGGTTGGCCTGAAGCTGCTCTTCTAAGTACTCGCCTTATCACGCACTATCAAAATGACTGAATGGAGTCTCTGGCTCTAGACCGGAGACTCCAATGAGGTCCTTAGATGGGATTTGAGCTGAAAAAGTTAGCTAAAAACTCACATCGGAAAGGTTAATTGTTTAGGCGCTTTTTTATGTTCCAAAACCTTTTGAACAATATATGAAGTAATAATTTTGTTATTTTCGATGGATTGCGAGATCAACAGATCAACCACCAAAACATCTCCTGTGGAAAAATTCTCCTTTCCGTCAAGAACGCTATTCATGAAATCTTCATCTTTAATTGTGGCAAAAAAGTAGAGATCTCCCATTTGAAATTTCCACTTCCGATCTTTTTCAAAATAAGGTACCTTCAAGAGAAGTGCCACATTCCTTAGCGTGTTCTCGGAAAATTTTTTAGGAGAGACACCTCCTATAAAACTTTTATTCTCTTTTTTGTCCATAGTAAATGTCTCTTGAGTGGAAGACAGTTGTATTTCATTTATGGCATCAGCTTCCAAAGAACCTCGACCCTATCATCCCTTTCGAAGATTCTTTCTCGCTGCCGACAAGACTTCTCTTCCGCCATCTTGTTGTTCAGGCCAGATGTTTGAGCTAATCCATGACACGTTACCAGTAACTCGAGAGCACTTAGTAAGAAGAGAGAACTGCCAAACCGCAGGGCGGATAGACCGGCCGATTTTTAGCTGCATTTAAAAGTTAGGTTCTGCAGGGGAGCCTACTTTCTTCTCAACTAAACATTCTGTGATACGCGCTCCAAAACCTAACCAATTGTTAGGTTTTGGAAAGTGCTGTGTAGTCTTAAGCGCCGTAAGCCTTTCTGTAGGCCTCAATGGCTTTCTCGTATTGCTTAAGTTCGGAAGCTTCTGAGTTCTTCAGATAACTCATCAAGTCTTTCAAACTAGCAATTGAACAAACGGGAATTCCGTATTGTTCTTCTACTTCTTGGACTGCAGATTGTTTTTTAACTGTTTCTGCGTTGCCTGCGCATTCCATTCTGTCTAACGCAATGAGAACGCCGGAAGGGACGGCACCGTTGGCGCGAATAAGGTCAACGGACTCTCTAACGGAAGTTCCCGCAGAAATCACGTCATCGATAATAACAACGTTACCTTGAAGAGACGCCCCGACAATGGAGCCCCCTTCGCCGTGATCCTTGGCTTCCTTTCGGTTGAATGCAAACGGAAGGTCTCGGCCGAGTTCGGCCATGCGGATTGCAACGGCACAGCCCAAAGGGATGCCTTTATAAGCAGGGCCAAACACCATATCGCACTTTACTCGCCCTGTATCGATTGCGGCGATAAGAGTCTTCGCGTAAAAATCTGACAAAGTATGAAGCATGGAGCCGGTATTAAAAAGGCCCGCATTGAAGAAGTACGGGGACAAACGGCCTGCTTTCGTCTTAAACTCTCCGAATCTGAGAACTTTTGAATCAATACAAAATTGGATAAAGTTTTGCTGTAGAGTGGACATTTCAGGTAAGTAAAAAGTTAAACGATTAATCTTACGATTTTAGAATTTTTTCCAGTGTAAAAGTGCTACGAGTTATCACCATCAATACAAACGGCATCAGAAGTGCCTCTCAAAAAGGTTTTTTTAATTGGATGAAAGAACAAAACCCGGATTTTGTTTGCATCCAAGAACTGAAAGCTCAAGAATCTGATATATCCGAAAATATTCGGAACTGTCTGGGCTATAACTTTTATGCACACTATGCTGCCAAAAAGGGCTACTCAGGCTGTGCCGTGTACAGCAAAGAAAAAGCCGACAAGGTCCGTTTAGGATTCGGCATTGAAGAGTTTGACAACGAAGGCCGTTACGTTGAACTCTCCTTCAAAAATTTTATTTTGATTTCAGTTTACTTCCCTTCAGGAAGTTCCTCGGATGAACGTCAGCAAGCTAAATTCCGTTTCTTGGACGTATTCCTGCCTCACCTTCGTGAACTTAAGAAAACCGGAAAAGAAATTCTTGTTTGCGGAGACGTCAATATTGCTCACAAAGAAATCGATATCAAGAATTGGAAAGGAAATTTAAAAAATTCCGGCTTCCTTCCTGAAGAAAGAGCTTGGATGACAAACCTTTTTGATAACGAAGGGTGGTTCGACATCTTCAGAAAACTAGATAAACGTCCGGAGCAGTACACTTGGTGGAGCAACCGAGGCCAAGCCAGAGCTAAGAACGTTGGCTGGCGCATTGACTATCAGATTGGCACTCCCCTCATCTGCGATGCGGCTGCAAACGCATCGATTTATAAGGAAGAAAGATTCTCGGATCACGCTCCGCTCATCATCGACTATTTGTTTTCACCAGAACATGAAAGCTGAACAAGTACTATTTTCTCAAGGTTTCGGCACTCGCCATGAATGTGTCGGAATCATCGCCAACGGAAGATTTAAGGCAAACGGCGAGCTCGTTACCGATCCTTATGAAGAGATTGATACCGACAATCTCACTTTTGAGGTTGACGGCAAACCGTGGAGATTCTTTGAAAAGGCCATCATCCTTCTCAATAAGCCTCAGCATTACGAATGCTCTTTGAAGCCTCTGCATCATCCAAGCGTACTTTCTCTTCTTCCGCCGCCTTTGCGCGTTAGAGGCGTGCAGCCTATCGGGCGCCTTGATGAAGACACAACAGGACTTCTCCTTCTGACAGATGACGGCAAGCTCAATCATCGCCTGACTCATCCTAAGAAAAAAGTGCCCAAAGTGTATAGAGTCACTGCAAAGCATCCGATTACCGATAAAATGATTCAGCAGCTTCTGGCCGGCGTAAAACTCGATGACTCCGACGAGATTGTTAAGGCCCATGAGTGTTCTTTAATTTCAGAAAAAGTTCTGGATCTGACAATCTTTCAAGGCAAATACCATCAAGTAAAGAGAATGCTTGCCGCTGTCTCCAATCGAGTTGAAGCTTTAGAAAGAATCAAATTCGGGAAATTAGATCTTCCGAAGGATTTGCCTCTCGGAGAATGGACTTGGGTTGACGCTCCTTCAGAGATTTATTAGTTTCTATGTCTGATTCTGCTTCTTGGAAATCCCTCTTTAAGATTTATCTTCAGCCTGTCTGTCTGAGGATGTTTTTGCTTGGGTTTTCCGCCGGCCTTCCGCTTCTTTTGGTGTTAGGAACGCTCGGCTTTTGGCTTAGAGAAGCAGGAGTTGATTTAAAAACCATCGGCTTTATGTCTTGGCTTGGACTAGCCTATGGATGCAAATGGCTGTGGGCCCCTCTCGTTGACAATATCAGCCTTCCCTACCTGACCGCAAAACTAGGTCAGCGCAAAGCGTGGCTTTCTTTTTCTCAGGTTCTAATCGTCATCGGTCTGCTTGGAATGGCTTTCAGCAATCCGCAAACCCAACTGCTTCAATTAGGCATCTTTGCAGGGCTGACGGCCTTTGCTTCCGCTACTCAAGACATCTCATTGGATGCCTATAGAATCGAAAGTGCCGCCGAAGAATACCAGGGTGCGCTGGCCGCTTCCTATCAAACGGGCTATCGATTAGCCATGATTTGGGCCGGTGCAGGAGCTTTTGCCATTGCGGCTTTTGCTTCAAGAGCTGACGACGCTCTTACCTACGATCAGTTCGGCTGGACAGTAGCTTATACGGTGATGGCAGCTTCTATGGCGGTAGGCCTCTGTTCAACGCTTTTATCCCCGCCTCCTAATGAGGCCGACAAAGAACATAAAGCAGAACAACTGGCTCAAACCAAAACAGCCATCGACGCATTCTGCCTAGCACATCCTAACCTTCCGCTTCCGGCTTCCAAAATTATCGGATGGCTGAAAGTTATCTGTCTTACTCCGCTTTATGATT
Source organism: uncultured Turicimonas sp. (assembly GCF_902477955.1). NCBI lineage: Bacteria > Pseudomonadati > Pseudomonadota > Betaproteobacteria > Burkholderiales > Sutterellaceae > Turicimonas > uncultured Turicimonas sp. The sequence goes on from NZ_CABSJB010000002.1 coordinate 118,866, forward strand.
TCTTCATTCGCTACCGTTGGCACGCCGTTGCAATTCTTCTGCTGATTGCAACATACCGCATCAGCGATGTTGTGATGGGAGTCATGAGCAATCCCTTTTATCGGGACTTAGGATATTCAAAGGAAGAAGTTGCCGCTATTTCTAAGATCTTCGGCGTCATCATGACTTTGGCGGGGGCTTTCTTAGGAGGCGCCGTCGTTCTTAAGATTGGTGTTCTTAAAACTTTGTTCTTAGGTGCAGTCCTATCTGCAGGAACAAATCTTTTGTTCTCTTGGTTAGCCACCGTCGGCCATGACGTAACCTTTCTGATTTTTACCATCAGTGCCGATAACCTTGCAGGTGGATTGGCCAGCGCCGCGTTTGTGGCTTATCTCTCCGGACTTACGAACGTCGCCTATTCAGCGACTCAGTATGCGCTGTTCTCCTCAATCATGCTTATTCTGCCGAAATTCCTGGCAGGATTCTCGGGAGTAATCGTGGAAGCCGTCGGCTACAGCAATTTCTTTATCGGCACTGCGCTGCTCGGCCTCCCAGTCCTAGTTCTAATTCCTCTTATTGCTTATTTGCAAAAGAAGAATCCGCCAAACTAACTTTCAGGCTCTTCTTCCTCGGCCAACTTCTCTTCTACATCCCGCGGAAGAGGATAACCCTTCATGCCGTTTGCCATGATAGCCACGTTATTCACAACCGCTTCAAGCGCATCGTAGAAATCGTCATAGGTGACTGCCGTTTCTTCGACTTCTTCACCGGCTTCATTCTGCGGTTTGCCTAAAATGGATTCCAAATTAGAAGTGCCAACTACTAAGGGATAAACGGAATCCAGATCATTGAAGTTCAAGTTATTCGGGATGTCGTAAATAGCACAGTAGAGACCGTTAACGAAGGGGCTAAGGTAGCTGAGCTGTTCTTCCAGAGGTTCGGCAAGAAGCTCTTCAGTTTCCGGCTCAAAGCGTACCGGATCAATAACCTGAGAATTCTTAAGCTGTTCGTTGATTTCTTTATATCTCTTCATCAGAAGTTTTCTGAGTTTCTTGAAATCTTCAGTCTCAGCGATTGGCTTCCCGTCTTTGGCAAAAACTGCTTCAATCCAAACACGATGTCCCGGAGCATCCGGTAAAAGAGCCCATCCGGTTAAAAAGCCGTCCAAAAAAGAAGCGTCGATGTCATGCGGTCCGACTTCCTGAGCTACTGCTTCGGTCAGGCGTTCCATCTCTTCGAACTCTTCCATCGTCAGGGCATCGTTTTTAATTGACATTTTTATCCTCGTGTTTAGTCATGAAATTGTTTATTGCTGTCTTTACTTCAGCAGACGTATTTTTTCTCAGCAGATTCTTAGCAAACTTTTGGCACTCTTCCAGTGTCAATTTCCTAATCTGTTTTTTGACGGAAGGAATCTGCATTGCCGCCATCGAAAGTTCTTCGAATCCCAAACCGACAAAGAACGGCGCCAAATTTTTCTTTCCGCCCATCTCGCCGCACACTGAAAGCGGTTTATTAAGCTTCTGAGCCGCCTTTGCCGTATTAGCAATCAAATGGAGGACTGCCGGGTGGTATTCGCTGTAAATCGGAGCAACAGATGGATTTCCGCGGTCTACAGCCAACGTGTATTGAACCAAGTCGTTGGTTCCCAATGATGCAAAATCTACCTCTCGAAGGAAAGGCTCAGGGCGAATAGCCACGGCCGGAACTTCTACCATAATTCCAACCGGAACTTCAGGATTGAAGAGCTTTCCTTCTGCAGCAAGCTGTGCCTTTGCCGTCTCGATATATCTTTTTGCCTCAATGATTTCTTCTATGGAAGTTACCATCGGAAGCAGAATCTTGACGTTTTCTTTATATGCTGCACGGAGAATTGCTCTTATCTGAGTTAAGAAAAGGGAGGGATTAGCCAAGGTAAAACGAATGGCCCTCAGACCCAAAGCCGGATTTTCTTCCTCTTCATTTAGAGCAGTCTGAGGAAGGTTGGCCGCCTTCGCCTCGTGGGTCAGAAGTTTATCTCCTCCAACATCCAAGGTTCTAATAGTGACGGGCCTGCCGCCCATCGACTCGATAAGTTCTTTGTAGCTTTCGTACTGTTCTTCCTCGTCAGGAAGGCGGTTTCTTCCCATGAACAAATATTCACTGCGGAAGAGCCCCACGCCCTGAGCGCCCTGATGCAAGACTTCATCCAAGCCGGCAACCATGGCGATGTTAGCCAGAAGCTTAACCTTATGCTTTTGGTCCTTTGTTTCTGCGACACGTCTGCGGGCACGGTAGAACTCGGAGTAAAGCTCTTCCTGCTCTTGGACTTGAGCTGTAATTTCCAGGATCTCTTCCGGCGAGGGATTACAGATTATTTCTCCGGTATTAGAGTTTACGAAGAGCTGATCCCCATCTTGAATCTGGCTTCTAGCTCCTGCAACCCCAACAACTGCCGGTATAAACAATGTCTGCGACAGAACTGCAGTGTGAGATGTCGGTCCGCCTTTCTCTGTGATAATGCCTACAAGGTCAAGGTCTTCATATTCAGTCAGCCAAATCACGTCCGCCAAAGATAGGTCGTTCGTAACAAGGATGACTTCTTCTAAGGCCGTTCTTACTTCAGCCTGCAGTCTTCTGCCCTTTCCGAGAAGCTCTTCCTGCAGACGATTGACGGCATGTTCAATATCATCACCGCGTTCTGCCAAGTAAGAGTCGGTCATATTTTCGAAGACCGCCTTTACCTCTTCCAAGTGCTGCGCCAAAGCCCATTCCACATTGATCAAGCGTTCGGCAATAATATGATCAACCTCTTCTTTCATGGTTTGATCATTGATGAGCATCTTGAACATTTCCAAGAAGGACTTCAGCTCTTTCGGGGCTCTCTTCGGCGTTCTGGAGAGCATGCGGTTAATTTCTTTATTAACGGAAGCAATTGCCTTAACCAATCTTTCTTTTTCTGATTCTATTTGGTCAGGAGCGATGGAATACTGAGGAAGCTGTAGCGGAGCCATCGCCATTACACGTGCTCTGCCGAAACCGAGTCCGCTCGATACGCCTATTCCGCTAAGTTCCTTTCTGCCTGTTGCGCTGCTTTCCGTCATGGCTTACTGAGCCTCACCAAACTTATCTTCAAACATCTGTTTGAGTTCCGAAAGCATCTCTTCTTCATCGGTTCCGTCTCCGATTAAAGTCAGCTCGGTTCCCTTAGAAGCGGCCATCAGCATCACTCCCATGATGGACTTACCGTTGACCTCTCTGCGGCCATTGGTGATCTTCAAAGAACTGAGAAATTCGTTAGCTTTTTGAGTTAATTTAGTAGCCGGTCGGGCATGCAGACCAAGCTTATTCAACACGGTAACTTTAATTGTTTTCATTAGTTGTTCTCGTTGCGATTTGCGCCGCCTCAGAAGCCTTCTCCAACAATACTTCCAGAGGCTGATTTCTGTAGCAGAGGAGTTTCATCAGAAGAGGGAGGCTTAACGGAGCGATGCATTCGCAATTTTTTTCTTTTGCAAATGCGCAAACGACATTGCCGGGTGTTGCACCAAAAACATCGACCAGCACGACTTTCTGGTCCGCATCTATCGCATTCCAAGCTTTTTCGAGCTGCTCCTGCTGCAATTGCCGATCCTCGTCGGAATCTATATCCACTGCCTCCACGGCCTCCAGTCCCGCAAAGATTTCTTCAGCGACTGAATTAAACGCCGAGGCTAAGGGCTTATGAGCCACGAGTAGAAAACCTGTCTTCACAAAGAATACTCCTCCAGAATCCCACTAATTTTAGCCAAAGTTTCGAATCCTGGAGCTGCATAAAACCGAAAAAGAACAATCTTGAGTACCTTCAACTATGCTGTGTTCAAGAAATTCTCTGTGCGTTTTTCCTTCTCTGTACAGGCATAAGGCCAGAGACATTATGAAGACAAAGACTTGAGCCAAAGAAAATCTCTTCACCGCTGTAAAGGCGAAGCGTTCAGATAACCAGAGGTTTGTCTTGTTATTTTCTGTGAACGGCTACAAAATTACGTCTAAGTTTTCTTTTCTCGATTGCACAAAGAGGCGCATCCGGCCCACGCACATAGAAAATACAAAGAGTTCAAATATGGATAAAAAACCCAATAAGTTGGAAGAAGCTCAAATAGTACTTGAAATTTTAAACCGGATTCCTTACAGCCCGAATAAAACCAGTGCTGAAGATATCATCGAATCATTGGAAGCGGCCAGCATCCATTTGTCCAAAAGGTCGGTACAAAGATATCTGAAAAGAATATCAGAGTCAGATTCTTTCGGAGTTGAACGTGATCCTCGCGACAGGAAATTCGGCTACAGTCGAAACCGTTCGGAAAATAAATGGGAAACTTTGGAACTTAAACCTAATGAGTGTCTTCTTTTGAAGTTAGCTCAGGAATATATCAAAAATCAAGTTCCAGGCTCTATCCTTAAGTCTCTTGACTTCCTATTTGCCAAAGCCGATAAGGTTTTAAATGAAAAACACTCCAACCGGAAAGAAAAAGAATGGCTGCAAAAGGTAGCCCTTGTCTCCCCGGCCCTTCCCCAACTTCCTGCCAAAATTCTGCCGAGGATTTTTGATGAGGTTTCTAACGCATTATTCGAAGAGAAAAAACTTCGAATTAGCTATAAGAATATGCATGGAGTTTGCAGAACAGGAATTATCAATCCTTTAGGGCTCGTACAGCAACAATCTCGCCTTTATTTGGTGTGCACCTATGAGAACGATGACAAAATTTTTCATTTAGCGCTTCATCGAATCAAAAGCGCCAAGATGACAGATTTCTCAAGAGAGGTACCGAAAGATTTCTGCCTCTCCGAATACCTTAACTCTCGGCATTTCAACTACAGTGACGGCGAAAAAGTACGTTGGGTATTGGAATTTACTGGAGAAGATTCGGCACGAAATTTTGAAGAAACACCTTTTGCCAAAGATCAAGTATTGAAAAAACTAGATAACGGCAAATACCGGCTCGAAGTCGTCCTTCAAGACTCACGTTTACTTGATGGCTGGATTGCTACCTATGGAGACCTCTATCACATCACAAAAGAAAGAAGGTATCCTCTCTGACGAGGGCTGGAGGAGGGTGCTTTTTCCTCCTCCTCTTCCCACTTTTCGGAGTAGCTTTGCTTTTAACGGGCTTCTATCGGGTGGCTACCTTACACACTACGCTATTTATTGGATTACATCGCACAAAGTCAATTTAATTAGCTGATTAATCAGGAAGAACAAGATTCTCTTCCCGACATGAAGCGCTTTCTTTAATTGTTAATGTCAATACCTCTAACAATGCTGGAAGCGCCTCAGTACTCTTTTTCGAAATATGGAAATGAAAATATGAAGAATTCTCTATATGGCCTGCCTCCGCAGGATTGATGTTGATCTTTATTGCGTTCTTACATAGCCGAGAAAATGATGCCGCGGGATAAACCTCTCCGGAAGTTCCTACAGCAACAAATACATCTGTCCTCTTCAAATAATTTGGAATCCAGTCCATGAAATATGGCTGCTCGCCAAAAAGAACTACATCGGGCCTGACCGAGTAGCCTTTTGCTCCGCACGAAGGACAGACATTGTCTTTCCGAAATGAATTTGGACGAGGAAAGACAGCTCCACAAGCACTGCAACGTGCCTGATTCAATGATCCATGGAGATGGTAGACCTGAGGCGCCCCAGCTAACTCATTTAGCCAGTCTACATTTTGAGTTACGTGAATAAACTCACAAAAGCCAATTGTTTCCCGGGCAAACTTGGCCAATGCGTAGTGTGCTGAATTTGGCTGACAGCGGCATACAGTTTCAAACCTTTTGTTGTAAAACTCAAAAACTTTATCTGGAGTTCTGGCCAGAGCTTCCATTGTGGCTAGCTCTCTTGCATTGTTCTTGATCCATAGGCCATTCTTATCACGAAATGTTGCAATACCGCTTTCTGCCGACAGACCTGCGCCTGAGAGAACAAAGATGACCGGTGTGTTCCCTGTTTTTAAATTTTCAAAGTATTTTTCCATCGTGAGTACTCCTGGGCCTGAGCCTGTATTGAGGTCCCCAGACCCGTGGAAGATCTTTAAGATCTTGGCTTCCTTCCGGACCTTCCTCCAAAAGGAACGGATTTGCGGTCCGATAGTTCGTCCCAAAAATCTTCCTCTAGTGCGGAATCCTCTAATTCTTCGTCTGCATCGACATATTCATTGTCGAAATCATCATTTTCTTCGTCTTCTCCGATGTCATCGAAGTCTTCGGAACTGTCTAGAATATCTTCCAGAAATGGATCTTCTGCCTCCTCCGGAATCTTTTCCCAGCCGTTTGCAAGTGTCCGTATTTCGGTTACATCACTCTTACTCAATGCATCGCACAATTCTTCGCGCACGCTCTTTTCTCTTACTTTATCTAAAACAAGCTCGGCTAATTCTGGGTCATTGCCGATGATTTCCACAAGCTCTTGCGCGCAAAAGTTACCTTGAGCAAATGCTTTTGTTCTTAACGCGGCTTCTCTCACAAAAAAGAACTGATCCTTTAGGAGATTTTTCAATAACTCAGAATTGCGCACATAAGGAAGAGCAAGCGCACGGACGTAAGGATTCCGATTGGAAAGCAATTCTTCCAGTAATCGCTGTTTTTCTGTACGAGTCCCATGTTTGTCAACACTCCGGATAATTTCATCTAAATCTTCTTTTGTTGGTTCCCAACTGATGCCCTTGGAGCGGAACTCGCAAAAACAGTCTTCCTCACTGCCGCCGGATGATAAATAAGACAACCAAAATCTGACTTCGGGATTTCTGATGAGAGGTAGAAGCTCAGATTCTTTTTGAGCAATAAGCTCAGAACCACTGGCCCGCAGCAATGCCTCCGGAGATTTGTTAAACAAGAGCGCCAAAGAATGAATTGAGAGCTTCTCAAATAATTCTTGTCCTACAACCTCGTTTAAGTTATTCCGGCAGGTTTCTTTCTCAATAAATTTTTCAAGAGCATTTAAGTCTGAAATCGGATTGCTGATAGCTCTTGCTCTTATCTTGCGTGAATCATTACAAAGAAGCTTCGCACTTAATTCGGTTGGAATATCCCAAAGACCATCTGCCAGCAAAATAGTCTCGAGATTAACAAAAAACTCATTTTCTCCAGCGTCATTTTTACTTTCATCTCTGTCAAAGATAACTTTCATAGTCCTCTTCCTTTTCAACCAACTACGTTTTCAACGTTAACTTGCGGCACCTTTATTGCATCGCGTCTTTGGCACCAGCAGTATCTCTTCTCACGGGAATAAGCAGCGACATCGACTGCCGCTCTAATGCCTTACTAAAAACAGTTTAAGATTTGTTGCGACAGAATACGCCGCATATTTCGCTTACTTCTCTCTCAAGGAAACAGACAAACTAATAAAAATTCAATAAGTTATATTGCTTTTGAACCATGAACATTACTTGAATAGAAACCAACTTCGAAACTATCTAAGCTATTTCTATCTCCTTCTCGTCAGCGCGGTTTTTTATTGAAGCTCGCTTTCTATCTTTGGTCAGAAATAGTTTGAGTCTTTATAGACGAAGCCATAATGGGGAGCCAGAGTAAGAAGAGAAAGACTTTCCTCGGTTGTAGCCCGCATTGGATCTCCACCAGGAGTTCATAACCCATTGTTTAAAGGCGTTTTTTCAAATGAATGGTTGCTTTTTTGACGACTCTTTCTGTCGCATTATGAATCAAAATACTTCTATGTAAGATATTAAGGAGACCTGTTAATCGGAGCCTAGAAATGAGACAAAGCAGGTTCATGACGGACCTGCAGTCACTTATCTGCACGACCGCAATTCTGTTCTTCTTAGAACCTAAGACTCACAGCAGAAATTCAAGAAGTCTAAAAGCAGCCTCCAATAACTTACAGATCCTTTGAACCAATTCAAATTCTTCTATATTTTTCCTTCTTAAGAAAATGAGTGATAAGACGATAACATTGGCCACCTCCCCCGTACTGAATTATTGTGATCAGAGCCACCTTCACCGTGAAGATATTCACCTTAATCAAGAAGAGGAACCACTTAACTCTAACCTGTGTCTTGCCGAAAGTCGTCTCACGAAAATGCAAGAAATAGCCACAGAGATCAGAGAAAAATCTCATGCCAATCAAAAAGCAAACTTATTGACTTTTCGGAACGAAATCGAAAAAGCCCGCAGTACGACGGACATTTTGCGAGCTTTTTTTGTTTGCGGACTTCTTCAGGAAAAACCGCAGACCTTAACGGCATGTACGCTCGCAACAACCATATCTATCGCCAGAGCAGTGGCTGATGTTTGTGAAAAATATCCGTTACTTTTCGGAGAGATCAGAGGGATAAAAGTTAAATCAAGACTGAGAACCTCCATGGCTACTTGTTCCAAAGAAAGAATGATTTCTCTAAATCCGCGATACTTCTGTGGTAATCACACAGACAAAATCGAGGCCGCAGTGAAAAAAAATTTCTGGACTTCTTTTTCTGACAAAGGAGGTGTCTACCAAATTATGGCGCACGAGCTCGGACATGCTGTGCATTTTTCTCTCTTTAACCTTTTGGATAGAAAAGGATCTTTTGCTTTGCCTTCTATTTTCAATACTGCAGTGCGCCGAAGGGTCCTTCTTAAGCACGGCTACAACATAGAGAATAATCTAAGCAAGTATGCGAAAAAAAATTGTTATGAATTTTTTGCGGAAGCGTTTTGCGAGTTAATTTGCAGTAGCCAGCCTAGAATCTTCGCTCAAGAGCTCGGAGTGATATTAGAAGAGATTACTGACGGTGATCTTTCAATGCTTATTGGCTTCTACAGGTAAGAATAATTGAATGCTCATTAGTTTCGATTTTTGAAATCACCTAAATTCTTTTAAACGAAAGAAATGACTTTTCTGAAAGCAGTGCTTCCACGATGTTTTATGCCTGGCATAGACCTGAAACAGCTCATAGTGTTTGATTGTCCTCTTTAGCTCCTAGTAAAATCGGGTAAACACACTTAAGCGCTTTCCGTCTCAGGAAATTCATTAAACGAGAAGCACTACCTAAAATTTTTGGTTTTACGGAGGATTCCGAATGGCAATCGTCACATTCCGTTCTAAAGCTGCGGGCGAAATTTATATGTTTCGCGAAACAGCTGAGGAAATTTTTAAAGTATTCGGCAAACCTTTGGGCATTCGCGGAGTTTTAACTCCGGAAGAGATCCCTGCCGCCCTTAACTCCCTTCAGCTAAGAATTGAAAAAGAAAAAGAACTTCTGAAAGAGGTTAAAGCCAAGGAAGACAAAGCCTTCAGAGAAGGAAAAGATCTAGACAAAGAGAAGAAGCCGGCAATGGAACAAACCGTCTATTTCACTCAAAGAGCTTATCCCTTTGTCGAAATGCTTGAACGCTCGCTTAAAGATGATGTGCCTGTTACGTGGGGAGTTCCATAGCGGGAGTGATTTCTTTAAAGGTCCACTAAATAAGATACCAAAAAGAGTCATTCAAAAATTGTCGTGGTACAAAAGGCAAGCCTCACGTACCACGGTTTTCGAAGTATGCGCCGACACTTTCATGGCGAGTTACTTCTTCCTTTTCAACCATCCTAATAGCTTCAATCGTTTCATCTTTAAAAAACTCAACCTCAAATGGAAGTTTTCGCTCGTGAACCAGCTTAATCAAAGTAAGACGGACGAGATCTGAAAAATTTAATCCTATCGAATTCAAGACTTCAGAGGCATCCGCTTTGAGCTTTTTATTGACTCTGACTAGAATCGAATCATCGAAAATCTTCGTGGACATTCAATTCACCATTTCAACAATGTTGCTACAGAATTTAAAGGATGTCTTGTAGGTATCACTATCGTAAACGAAACAGCATAAAAGAATAATTTCTGAGGGAAGCCTCGTCTACATCTATAAAAACTTCTACTACGGTTCCTTTAGATCTTTTTCAATGCCGACGATCCTTTTTATTTCCTCGGTATCTGTTCCTGAAGGTATTGGAATATATTTGCCGGAAGAATTTTTAAATACACCAAGCGGGACAGTGGTTAAACCGGACCAACGAGCTATTTTGGCATTGGTCCAAACTTCATCTCTGTATTTTTTATCGACAGTTGTTCCGGTCGGATTTATACCTCGGAAATCTTTGTCTTTAAAGTGATCTTCGTGGTGCTGCATGGCATCCCAAGGTTCTTCAGAGGAAAGAATGAGAGCGGCTTGATCAATACTCAAATCACGTAGGACAGGAATTGGAAACCAAATAAAGTTCACATGGTTTTGCAGCGGCTTTGCTGCATTCCACAACTTGCTGCACCACGGACACTGAGTATCAGAGACAATGACGACTATAGGCTTATCTTTACCGACATTCGGATTGCTTATGCCGAATCCGTTAGCCAACATAGATTCATAGAGATGGTCGAGCTGTGTACCGGCACGTAGTTCCGGATAATCTGCACGTCCCGGAACAGTCTCCGGCTTGATTCCAACTTTTTCCGCTGCATGAACCATCGGTCCGCAAACAGACATTAAGGCCATAGCCAAACAGCTTCTTCTAAACATGCTTACTCCTGATTCTGTTTTCCGTATCTGGTTTTACATTAATTATCCCAACCAGTACCGAACTCAAGTTTATGCTCGCCAGAAACCTCTGGTAAAGAGAACGAGTACCGTAAATAGTTCCAAACGTCCGATAATCATTAAAAACGTACAGAAGAGGACTTGAAAATCCGTCAAAGACGAGAAGTTATAGGCGGGCCCCAAATTTCCTAACGCAGGACCAAGATTATTTAAGCAGCTAATTGCGGTAGAAAACGCTGTAAGGCCGTCAAAACCTGTCAGAAGGAAAACCATCGTGCTCAAGAAGGCAATCGCAATATAGAGCATTAAGAAGGCCAGAATCGCGAATATAACTTGGTTGCTAATCGGTTTGTTCCCAATCACCAACGGAGCAATGACGCGGGGATGCAAAATCTTCTTAAATTCGAGACCGCCCTGTTTTACCAAAGCAATCGCACGGATCATTTTGATGCCGCCGCCGGTAGAACCGGCACAAGTGGCAAAGCTCGAGCCGAACAAAGCCAGTAGCTGAACTACTAAAGGCCAGTCGCCATAGTTTGTGTTCGCAAAACCGCTGGTACTTATCACGAAAATGACGTTGGTCACCGAATAGTAAAAAGCATCTCCGACATTGACGTAAGTCTCAAAAGAAACCAATAAGAACGTCGATAAAAGAGTAAGGACTAACGCTGTTAAAAGCCATGCACAGCTTTCAACGTCTTTGAAGTAGAGCATCGGAGACAGCTTTTTCCATACGAGGAAGTGCATGGAGAAGTTAATGCCGCCGATAAGCAAAAAGACTACACACACATAGTCAACGGCTCTGGTTGACCAATATCCGAACCCGGCATCATGGCTGGAGAAACCTCCCAAAGACACCGTGGTGAACGTATGCATAATGGCATCGTCCCAGTCCATTCCGGCCATGTGATAGCAGATTGCGCAAAGAACGGAAATCGCAAAATAAATATTGAAGAAGGCCTTAGCTGTGTCCGAGATTCTTGGAGTGAGGCGCCCCTCCTTCAAAGGCCCCGTGCTTTCCGCCCTGAAGATCTGTGCACCACCGACGCCCAACAGCGGAAGAACTGCCACGGCCATCACCAGAATACCGATGCCTCCCAACCAAGCTAGGAAACATCTCCAGAAATTCACGCTCATCGGCAGATCGTCAAGTCCTCGAAGAATCGTCGCGCAAGTGGTCGTAATCCCCGAAACGGCTTCAAAGAAAGCATGCGTAAAAGGCAAATCCGGAATAGTGAGATAAACGGGCAGCGTGGCATAAAAGGCTAAGAAAACCCACGCCATTGTCACCAACAGGAATCCGTCTCGAGGAATCAGCTCTCTTCTAAAACTTCTTGTAGATAACCAAAGAAGTCCACCGGAAAAAAATGTAATAAGAAAAGAAATCAAAAATCCGTTAAATGCCCCGTCTTGTTTCCAAAAAGACAAGATGAGCGGGATCAGCATCGCAAAGGAAAATCCCACAATAATCGGACCTAAAACATTAAGGACCGGTAAGAGCATTAGACGGAGGATAGGATGCATCTGTGACTCCCTTTAGAAGAATCCTACAGATGGAGCAAAGAGCTTTTCTATCTCCGGCACCTGTTGGCGGCTGTCAGCAAAAATAATGACATGATCGCCGTCCTCAATGGTTAAATCTTTTTCAGAAGCCATCAAGACTTCTTGAGACTCATCCTCTTTTCGAACAATACAGCCGATAGTCACCCCATGCGGCAGGTTTAGTCTTGTGACAGGCTTGCCGATGACCTTAGAGTTTTTAGGCGTTCCGTGAGCAACTATCTCCATCGCTTCTGCCGCTCCTCTTCTCAAGGTATGAGCCGAAACTACGTCTCCCTGACGAATATGGCGAAGCAAGTCAGACAGTACGGACTCTGTCGGTGAAAAAGCAATATCAATATCGGTCGAGTCAATCAAGTCAATGTAGCTCGAACGGTTGATCAGCGCGATAGTGCAGTGGGCCCCGAGGCGCTTAGCCAACAAGCAGCTCATGAAATTATCTTCGTCATCATTGCTGACCGCAATAAATACGTCGATATTGGCAATGCCTTCGTTAATGAAGAGAGTCTCATCGGTCATGTCGCCGTTTAAGACTAAAACGGAACTCGACAGATGTTCGGAAAGATACTGACAGCGTGTCGGATCGCCTTCCAAAATTTTAATGTTGTAGTTATCTCCGTTAGCGGTCTCGGAGCTGTCGAGAGCTCGTGCCAACTGCAAGCTGAGAGAGCCGCCGCCGGCTATCATGATTCGGTCATATCTTCTGACCTTCTGTCTGAATACACGAATAATATTCGACGCCTCGGATTTAAGCGTCAGGAAGAAAACTTCGTCTCCAGGATTAATGACGGTGTCAGGCCTAATGTTGGTAACACGGAACTTCTGACGGCTGATAGAGACAATTTGCACCTTGGCATCAGGCAGAACCTGATGAATATCAGCCACGGTCTTGCCGGCCATTTTGGAGCCCGCATCAGTCTTAACGGAGACCAAAATCAAGTCAGCCGTAGAAAAATCAATAACCTGAAGAGCTTCCGGATAATGAATGAGCTGAACGATAGAGTTGGTTACCGCTTCCTCCGGCCAAATCACGGAAGTTGCTCTGAAGCCGGAAGTCGATAAAAGTGCCGGATACTCTCTTAATTCCTCGTTTCTAACGCGGGCAATACGTGCCGGAATATTAAAAAGCTGTTCAGCAATTAATGTTGTGGCTAAATTGGTTTCGTCGCTGGCAGTCACTGCCACGAGCATATCGGCATCAGCCGCGCCGGCGTCGGCCAAAACTGACGGGGACGTCGCGTCTCCAACAATCCCCTGCAAGTCATACATTCCTTGGATTTCGTTAATTTTATTTTTGTCTTTATCGACAATGGTGATGTCGTTAGACTCGGAAACCAGGTTTCCCGCTACTGAAGCACCAACCTTCCCCGCTCCAAGGATCAGTATTCTCATGTTGTCCTCAAATGGCTTTGGCTTCAGCCTTCAGAAAACTCGTCGTTGCGCTCTTTTGATCTTCCGGCCCGACCAATGTCTAAACCAAGTTGTTTCAACTTACGATAAAGGTGAGTGCGCTCTAAACCTGCGGCGCTTGCAACCTTCGTCATACTATTATTTTCTTTTCTAAGAAGATTCATAAAATAAATCCTCTCAAATTGGTCTCTTGCTTCTCTTAGCGGATCATTGAAATTGATGGCCGCCATCATAGAAGTAAGAGAGTCGTGCTTATGTTCAATAATTCTAGGTTGAACCGGCTGAGGCTGAGGCTCAGGTCTTGGCTGCTGATAAGTACCGTAGCCGGGCTGAGGACGAGGCTGAAGCGGCTGACGAGGCTGAGGAGCACGGTTTGTACCGATCTTGGGTTCAACGGAATTCTTTTCGAGAGCTGCTTTAACCGAGGAGATTAAGCGGGAAAGAGCAATCGGCTTTTCCAAAAAGTCTACGGCGCCGAATTTTGTTGCCTCGATGGCGGTATCCAAAGTGGCATGTCCGCTCATCATAATCACGGGCATTGTCAGCTTGCCTGTCGAACTCCACTCCTTCAGAAGTGAAACACCATCGTTGTCCGGCATCCAAATGTCCAGCAATACCAAATCGGGACGATTATTGATAGCAATTCTCGCTGCGCCGGCGTTTTCTGCCAAGAGCACCGAATAACCCTCATCAGACAAAATCTCAGAAAGAAGTTCCCTAATCCCTACTTCGTCATCAACTACTAAAATTACTGCCATATCGTTTTATTTTCGACTATTTATAAGGCATTCTAAACAAAGAATGACTATTTTCCTAATTCCTTCAGTTCGCAAGCTGTCGGAAGATAATCGTTATTCTTGCTCCTAATATTTGGCCCTGTTCATCCACTATATTTTCCACCCCGACCGTACCTCGGTGTTCTGCCACAATTTTCTTTATCATCGGCAATCCAAGCCCTGTGCCCGAGGTCTTTGTCGTAACATAAGGTTCGAAGGCATGCTCCAGAATTTGAGCGGCAAATCCTGGCCCATTGTCAATGACTTCAAGCTTTACGCCGTCCACAACATTTGTTCCGGGCTCATATTCTTTTGCGACTCTGATTTCCACACGCATGGCCTCTTTATCAGGAGCTGCTTCCATCGCATTGGAAATGAGATTGTGAAGTACTTGTCTGAGCATGTTGGCATCGGCCTCGATCAGAGGCACCGTCGGATCCAAGTCCAAATGAAGATGAATATCTCCGGCCAAATAAAGGTTGGTGACTTCCTGGACAAACTCGGCCAAATTGATCTCTTCGAATCGAGGAGAGCCGATCTTTGCGTACAAACGGAAGTCGTCCACCATCTGCTTCATGGCCGTTACCTGGTTCACAATAGTTCTCGTAGCCTTCTGAAGAATCTCTTCGTCCTTACCCGAGACTTTGGTCTCAAGTTTCATCTGAAGTCTTTCAGCAGCTAACTGTATCGGCGTCAGCGGATTCTTAATTTCGTGAGCCAAGCGGCGCGCAACTTCAGCCCAGGCTTCGGTTCTTTGGGCGGCTGCCAAGGAGCTGATATCGTCAAACAACAAAAGGTAACCTTCACGGCTTCCGAGGGAGAGGGTCGATCCTCTAGTGAACAAGAAAATACGCTGATGTTTCTTACCGGATTTCACAACAAGTTCGCTTTGGACCGAAACATCCGGATATTTGCCGTTAACCGGCTTGCCGATTTCTTCTCTAATCGGCTCAATAAAATCAGGAAGAACCTCCTGCAAAGGTTCGCCGAGACGGCCTGCCAAATCGATTTTAAGGATTGAAGAGGCACTGGCATTAACAGAAACGATATTCCACCACTCATCCGCGACAATTACGCCGGAAGACATCTTGGTCAGGATACTTTCCAGATAATCCTTGGCTTGTTCGAGTTCCTCGCCGCGCTTTTCAATGTCTCTGCGGGCATCTGCCAGCTGCGTGGTCATGATGTTAAAAGACCGCGTCAACTCCGAGACTTCATCGTTAGTCTTGGATTCCGGCAATAAATCATAATGGCCGCTTCCCAGTCTTCGGGTACCTTCAAGCAAAATCATCAGCGGCTTCGTGATTCTCGTCGCAATAATGACGGATAAGGCAATCGCAGCGAACATAGACATCAAAAGAACCAAGGTCAGCGTTATCAAATAAATGGAACGCAACCCTCCGCGGGCCAGAACCATTTCTTGATAGTCGCGGTAACCGTTCATCAGCACTTCAGAGTTATGAGCCAAAGAAGGCGGAATGTTGTCTACCACCTCCAGAAAAACTGCTTCTCCTGTCTGACTGGAAGATTCAAAACCGTTTCTGCTGAACGTAAAACGTTCGCTTCTCGGAGAACTGGCATTGGGAAGCAAAGACAGCGGAGCAGCAGCCGGCAGCTCAACCGTCGGAATCAGCACAATGGCTTTTGCCTGTATAGTGCCGCCTTCTTTTTCTTCCAGCCCCTCCCAGTGCCCCTCAGATCGTGCGGTCTGTAAGTTTCTTATCGAAGGAACCACGGGTGCTAAGGTATTGAATGAGGCTCCGCTGACGCCTATTAATCTGCCGCGGGAGGTCACAATCATCGCCTCGGATAAATTTTCTCTTTCGCGAAGACTGTCTAGACGCGACACCCATTCTGCGGGAGGACTTTCCGCCAATTCAACCGCGAGATTACGGGCACGATTCAATAATGATGACTGATAGTTCTCAAGAACTTCTCTACCAAGCGTCAACCCGGAATCTAAAGCTCGCTCAACCTTTCGGTCAAACCATGAATCTACGGAACCATAGAGGAACTGCACGGAAACTAAGAAGATAAGAACACCCGGGAGAACGCCTGCCAAACATAAAGCGAAAGCAAACTTAGAAAGGATTTTTACGCCGTATCTCTTTTTACGGGCTCTTTGATAAAGCCGAGTAAGAAGAACGGCGACGAGCCCCAGAAAAATTGCTGCGACACCGGTGTTGACCCACAAAAGAAGCTGATAGTACTTTTCAAAGAAGCCGGTATTACGGCTGGCGTTCACAAGCAAAAAAAGCAGGATACAGCTGACTCCCACCATAATCAGGAGCGCAAGCCTCAAGTACTTGGACACGGTTACTCCTTAGTGGAAACTATCGTCACATCAAACCATCCGGAATCTAGATTCCATCCGTCATCTTTCTTGAGCGTTACCTGGAAAGGCTTGGGCAGTCTTTCCGTATCCAAATAGAAGCGGGCCCGGACCTCATAGTCATCCGGGTTGATATCCCTGTACGGCGCAACGTACAGCTTGGAAATCGTAGTCATAAAAAATATGGCTTAATCGAGATTGTCAAAGTTCTGAGTCATCCCGCCGAGACTGACACGATACTGACGGGTCAGCGGGTTATAACTGAGACGAATTCTTTCAGTGACCTTACTGATCTCACGGTCAAACCAATACCAGCGATTTTTAAAGATTTCTACTTCCAGATTGAAGTTAAGAGGAACTCCTCTTTCAAGAACTTCTTTGACCTCAGGAGCCAGCTCCAACTCAAAGGAGCCGTCAAAGTAAATGGCTTTGGAGGAATCTTGAATGGCAGACACCTCCGCATGCACGGGCACAATACCTTCTGCACAAGCACTAACGGCCATAGCAGCTGCGATCAGCCCCGCAACTGTTAGTCGAACAAAGCGCCTGTGTAAAGTATTCATTAAATTTTCTCAAAAAGTGCGTAGAAAAAACCGTCTCTTACCCAAGGGATAAACTCCAAATCAGGAGCGTCCTCATGCGGGGACAGTCTTATCCATCCTTCAGGAGCTCCTTTAAAAGGTACAAGTTTTGCATCCAGATGTGAAGCCGCAAATTCCTTAATTTGGTCGATCCCTTCTTCGGGCATAACAGAACAAACCGCATAAAGCAGTCTGCCTTTTTTTGCCAATATAGACCACATTTTATCTAACAAATACGCTTGAGTCTTTGCCAAGCTCTTCACATCGCTCAAATCTTTTAGCCACGGAATATCGGGGTGACGCCTTGAAATCCCTGAAGCTGAGCAAGGAGCGTCTAAAAGGATGCGATCAAAAAGTTTCTTTTCTACATTCCAAGATGCCACATCACCGACATCAGCGACTCGAACTTCTGCTTTCAGATCCAATCGGCCTAAGTTTTCTCCGATTCGTTTTGCTCGCACCGGGTCTTTTTCTATCGCCGTTAAATCAACATCGGCCATTTCCAACAGATGTCCCGTCTTGCCTCCCGGAGCAGCACAGGCATCGAGCACAACCATGCCGTCCGAAGGATTTAAGATTTGAGCCGCAAGCTGACTGCCTGCATCCTGAATAGAAACCTCTCCGTCTAAGAATCCGGGGATATCCGAAACGGGTCTGGGCGAAAGCAAAACTATGCCGTCTTGGCCGACGCGAAGCGCATCTTTGATCCCGTTTTCTTCTAATTTCTTTAGATAGTTTTCGGGACTGATTCTTCTACGGTTAACTCGAAGCACCAACGGAGGATGCTTCTGCTGTAAAGCTAAAACTGCATCGGCATCTTTACCGAAAATCAAACGATATTTTTTTATCCACCAAGCAGGCGCATTAAATTTAACCTCATCGTTCTTCATTGCTTCAGCAACGAGGGCTTCCTGCTCTCTTAAGAACTTTCTAAGAACCGCATTGGCGAAATTTGCCGCGTTAGCCAGACTCGGATCTTTTTTAACAGCCCGAACTGTCTGATCAACAACGGTAAAAGGCTTCTTCTCACCAAGCACGGCCTGAGCAAAGGCTACCTCTAACAGAGAAGAGAGCAAGGGTTTAGGAGGTTTAGAGGCCAACTTCTTGAGAATCCATTGAGTCAGAACTCTTCTTCGGGCAACGGCATACACCAAGCTTTGGACAGCCGGTTTAATTTCGCCCTTTATTTGTCCGAGCGCTCCGTCAATTGAGGAGCCTTCTTTAATTTTCTGCCAAGTTTTAGCGGCTTCCATTAAAGCCGTCGACAACGCTACTTTACTCATTGCAACAGTTCTTTTTCTTTAATGGGATGACCGGCTAAAAACTCTCTTGCGGGCAATTTCTTTCCGCCCGGTCTCTGCAATTCTTTAAGACAAACGACTTTGCCGTCGCCGGCACAGACGCGAACACCTTTAGCGTCTGCCGAGAGCACGGTTCCGGCCGGTTCTTTGTATTGTTTATCCTTTTCGCATACGGCAAACCAAGCCTTCAAATCAGTCTCACCGTGTTTGAAAGATGTCCCGGGGAACGGATTAAAAGCGCGAATCTTGTTAACGATGACCTGAGCCGGCTGATACCAATCAATAACGCCTTCGGCTTTTTCCAACTTGCTGGCATAAGAAGCTTCTTCGGGCTGAGCCACAGGCGGATATTTTGTCGGGTCTTTCAAATATTCAGCAAGCATCTCCGCACCGAGCTTTCCAACTTTTTCGGTCAGTGTTCCGGCAGTATCTTCTTCCGTGATCGGAATAGCTTTTTTATAAAGCATCGGACCGGTATCGAGGCCGACATCCATCTGCATAAGCGTTACACCGGCTTCTTTATCGCCTTTTTCAAGACCTCGGGCGATGGGAGCCGCTCCTCTCCAATCAGGCAGCAAGCTGCCGTGGATATTAACCGCTTTCAGATTCGGATATTCGCTCCAAATTCCTTTCGGAAGTTCAAGCAGTTCTTGAGGAAGGATCAAACCATAAGCAGCAACGATTAATAAGTCCGGATCGATTTCGCGCAGTTTGTCGTAAACCGCAGCGGTTTCTTCTCCCCCTTTGGCTCGTCTGAATGTCAAAGGGGTTTCAACAGGAATACCAGCCTTAAGTGCAACTTCTTTGACTGCGCTTGCTTTTAATTTACGTCCTCTGCCGGAGGGACGATCGGGCTGAGTCAGGACCATTCTTATGTCGTGCCCTTCTTCTATTAATTTATTTAAGGCATAAGCGGCAAATTCAGGCGTGCCTGCAAAAACAATCTTCATGTAGTTCACCTTTTGAAAAGGAAAGAATTTCTTTCCGACAGAGATTTTGTTCTCAGATTGTAGGACAATGGAAGCTTAATACATCAAGTATGGCTCGATTTGGATTACTTTCATGCCGGTTGCTAAATTAAAAAACGTTACTTTGTCATACCACGAGTACGGAGATAAGCACCTTCCCACAGTCGTCCTGATTATGGGACTCGGCATGAGTGAGCATTCTTGGCCGAAAGAACTTTTGCGCCTATTAGTCAAAAAAGGACTTCGGGTCATTACTTTTGATAATAGAGATGTTGGTCACTCGCAATATTTCCCAACCGATAAGAATTTTCAATCCGTTCCGATTGCCATCGGCAGAGCGTTATTAAGGCTTCCTGTCAAAGCCCCTTATAAATTAGAGAACATGGCTTTGGATTTGGTTGAGCTGCTGGACTATTTGAAGATTGATTCGGCCCACTTGGTCGGTGTCTCCATGGGAGGCATGATTGCACAGGTAACGGCAACCATCCGCCCGTCCCGCGTGAAATCTTTGACCTCCATTATGTCGGCTTCCGGAAACCCTAGGACCGGGACCGGCAAGGTCAAAGCCATCTACTCTCTGTTTATGCATCCGGAACAACCTGATAATCCGGAGAAGCTCTTCGAGCATTTCTGCCGTGTATTCAATACTCTTAAGAGTCCTAAATATGAATATCCGCGTGAAGAACAAGAAAAACTCCTGCGCGACTCCAGTCAAATTCCTTTTGACTCGAAGGGAGCGGAAAGACAGCTTTTAGCCATTTTAGCCAGCGGAGACAGATCAGCTCAGTTGTCCCGCCTTAGTACTCCGACCTTAGTCATTCACGGCGAGGATGATCCGTTGCTGCCGCTAAGCGCCGGTAAAGAGGTGGCAGACCTTATTCCCAACGCAAAATTAAAGGTCATGCCTTTGATGGGCCATGACCTTCCTCCGATACACTACGAAGAGATTTCTTCTGCCATCGCCAAACATGTTTGGGATGCAGAGAACTGATTAATCTTCTTTGTGCTTAGCCGCTTTGGCTTCTTCTGCTCTTTGTTTTCTGATTTTTGTGCAGATACGGCTGCGCTTGAGCAAACTCAAGTGATCAACAAATACGATACCGTTCAAATGATCCATTTCATGCTGAACACAAACGGCAAGCAAGCCGTCGCAAGCCATTTCAAAAGTATTGCCGTCTAAATCCTGAGCTCTGACGACGACCTCAGCCGGTCTTTTAACCTTGTCGTAAATGCCGGGCAAAGACAAGCAGCCCTCTTCCCATGGTTTTAGCTCTTCGCTTGCTGAGACAATTTCCGGGTTAATCAAAACCTTCAAATCGTTTTTCTCTTCCGTAATATCAATAACAATCAGGCGAATGTGCTTATCAACCTGGGTGGCTGCAAGACCAACACCGGGAGCTTTGTACATCGTTTCTGCCATATCGGCAGCTAATTTTTTCAGTTCCTCATTGAATTCCGTGACAGTAGCGGCTTTCGTTTTAAGGCGCTCATCCGGATATTTAAGAATAGGAAGTATTGCCATTAAAGGCCTCCATAATATTTTTCTCGAGATCATACTAGGTACGAGATAGAAAAAAGCTTTGATCCGCCTCTATTAAGCAAAAAAGCCTTTCGTCGTAGGCCAAGAAACAAGATCTAATCAGAAAAAGAAGAATTCTTACAAACAATCACACCTCTTGAATTTCCTGACTTAATTGAGAGTTATGGGTCCATGGAATTTTCGACAACTCTTTGAAAAGGTGCTAATTTAGAAAAAAGAAACCACATTTATGCAGGATAAAAGATGGGCAAGACATTGGTTATCGCGGAAAAACCCTCCGTAGCGACTGACATTGCAAAAACCTTAGGCGGCCTCAAAAAGGTCACCGATTATTATGAAGGCGACGAATACATCGTCGCCTCTGCAGTCGGTCATTTATTGGAGATCAAAGCTCCTGAAGAGTATGAAGTCAAACGAGGAAAATGGAGTTTTGCGCATCTTCCTGTAATTCCGCCTCACTTTGAACTTCAGCCCATAAAGAAATCCGAAGCCAAGCTCAAAACGCTCTCCAAATTAATTAAGAGAAGAGATGTAGACAAAATTGTCAATGCATGCGATGCGGGACGAGAAGGCGAACTCATTTTCCGTTACATCATTGAAGCAGTAAAGACTAAAAAACCGACCGAAAGACTTTGGCTTCAATCCATGACCAAAGAAGCCATCCGTACGGCTTTCCATCATTTGCGTACAGCCGCAGAAATGCAGCCTTTGGCAGACGCCGCCAAGAGCCGCTCTGAAGCAGACTGGCTTGTCGGCATCAACGGCACACGCGCCATGACCGCTTTCAACAGCAAGGACGGCGGTTTCTTCTTAACCACCGTCGGCCGGGTGCAGACCCCGACTCTGGCCCTGGTCGTTAAACGCGAAAACCAAATCAGAAGCTTCATTCCTAAAGATTATTGGGAAGTTCATGCTGACTTCGGCGTTCAGTCAGGCTCTTACCACGGTAAGTATTTTGACCCTAACTTTAAGAAAGGCGATGACAACACATTAAAAGCGGATCGCCTATGGAATGCGGAAGAAGCGCAGAAAATCGTCAACGCCTGTCAGGGCAAGACCGGTGTTGTAACCGAAACGTTCAAGCCTTCTACAACCAGCTGTCCGCTATTATATGATTTGACCACTCTGCAAAGAGAAGCTAACCAGCGATTCGGATTCTCTGCTAAGACAACTTTAGCCATTGCCCAGGCCCTTTATGAAAAACATAAAGTGTTGACCTACCCGAGAACCGATGCGCGTGCTCTTCCGGAAGACTACATCCCCTCCGTCAAAGAAATCATGCACATGCTGCTGGAGTCTCCTTGGGGTCGATTTGCAAATGAAGTTCTGAAGAACAACTGGGTCACATTCAATAAAAAGATCTTCAACAACGCCAAGATCAGCGACCACTTTGCAATTATTCCGACAACACAGAAAGTTCCTGCTTCTTTAAGCGAAGCCGAGCAGAAGATTTATGACTTGGTCGTTAAGAGATTTTTGGCCATTTTCTTCCCGCCTGCACAGTTCAAGAACATTACCCGCATCACTGAGGTAGAAAAGTACTCTTTCCTATCTGAAGGAAAAGTCTTAGAGAGCCCGGGCTGGTTAGCCGTTTATGGTAAAGGCGCGGATGCCGTCGGACAGGAAGTGATGGTTCCGATTCAACAGAATGAACCTGCTGCCGTCGAGCATATTGAATCTCAGCAGCTCGCTACAAAACCGCCTGCAAGATACACTGAAGCGACTCTCTTGAGCGCAATGGAAAACGCCGGCAAAGAAATCCAAGAAGCAGAACTGCGCGACGCGATGCGTGAAAAAGGCATTGGTACACCGGCTACACGAGCCGCTATTATTGAAGGTCTGGTTCTGCAGAGCTATATGATTCGCGAAGGCCGCGAACTTGTTCCGACAGCAAAAGCTCAGCAGCTTTTAACACTTCTTCACGGCTTAAACATCAACGTCTTATCTGAAGCCGAACTCACCGGTGAATGGGAATATCAGCTGTCCCAGATCGAAAAAGGAAAACTTTCCCGCAATGAGTTCATGAAGGGCATTGCCGAGTTGACAACGCAGATCGTTGATAAAGCAAAGAGCTATGGTGCAGACACCGTACCTATTGAACAACCAATGCTGCTTCACGCTAAATGTCCGAAGTGCCACTCACCGATGGTTGAACATTACAAGCGTTTTGCATGCTCTCACTGTGATTACAGCATTGCTAAACATCCGGGCGGACGCATGCTGGAAGCCAAAGAAGTTGATGAACTCTTTGAAAAAGGAAGCATCGGCCCTCTCGACGGGTTTATCAGCAAAATGGGACGTCCTTTCTCTGCTGTTCTTAAACTTGGTCCGGCCCCTGATTACAAGCTTGATTTTGATTTCGGCAACAAAGAAGAGGACGAACCCAAAACACCGGTCGACATCAATTCTCTTCCGGTCATCGGAAAATGTCCGGTCTGCGGCAAGAGAGTATTAGAAACCGAAACTGCTTACGCCTGCGAAGACGCCCTGAATCCTGAAGCTAAGAAGAAATGCACTTTCAGAAGCGGAAAGGTTATTCTTCAGCAGCCAATTGACGAAGCTCAGATGAAGAAGCTATTAGAGACAGGCAGCACTGATCTTCTAACCGCCTTCGTCTCCAATAGAACTAAACGCCCGTTCTCTGCCTTCTTGGTTTTAGAAAAAGGCGGCAAAGTCGGCTTCAAGTTTGAAGAAAAGAAACCGAGAGCTGCCGGAACCGGTGCCAAGAGAACAACAACCGCACGGAAAACCTCGGCCGGCAAAGAGGCTTAAGAGAATAGGCTAGACCGATCTGCATGTCTATCAACAAAAACTGAAGCTGTTACGGCTTCAGTTTTTGTTTGTGCTTGTTAAGTTCCAAGCTATTTCATTTCGCTACTTCGCAGCTGCACCTTCCGAAGGATGCTCGGCTTCATCAACTTTGGTCACAAGAATCTGGTCAATACGATTCCTTTCAACGTCGATAACTTCGAATTTATAGCCTTCATAAATGAACTTATCCGTCAGCTTCGGCACCTTGCGAAGCATATACATCATGAATCCTGCAACGGTTTCGTAAGTTTCATCATCAGGAAGCTGTCCGAAATCAAAAACTCTTTCAACGTCATCAATCGGAGTTGAGCCGTCAATCAGCCATGAGCCGTCTTCTCTCTGAACGATCTGAGCTTCTTCCGGAGTCTGTACCAAATCGCCCATCACCGTACTCATAATATCGTTGAGAGTTATTACACCAACTGTAAGTGCGTACTCATTTACAACAACTGCGAAGTCTGCTCTCTTGTTCTTGAACATTTCCAAAACTTCAGAAAGAGACAAAGAGTCTGGAACGGCAGGAAGCGGGGCGATGAAGTTTTCGTCCTTCAAAGAGAAGGAACGTCCTTCAATGACCCGGCGCAGGAGATCTTTGGAATCTACGTACCCGATAACATGATCGATGTCTCTGTCGCAGACAGGAAACTTGTTATGCGGGCTGTCTGCAATCTTCTTGCAGATGCTCTCGTAGGTTTCATTGAGCGTAAAGTAAACCACGAATTCACGTGCTGTCATGGCGCTTGGAACCAAACGGCTTTCCAAGTCCATCACGTTTTCAATAGCTGCTTGCTCACTCGGAGCGAGAACGCCTGCCGCACCTCCGGCTTCAACGGTAGCGACAATATCTTCTGATGTAAGTTTGTTATTGCTCTTTGTCGGCAGACCCAAGGTCTTCATGATGGCGTTGGAGACCACCGTCAACAGCCAAACCATCGGTTTCAGGATGGTTATCAGAAACAACATCGAGCGAATAAGACGTACTGATATTGATTCCGGCCTACTCAGTCCCACTCTCTTCGGAATCAGGTCAGCAAACATAATGAACATGAAGGTGACCAACACGAAGGAAGCAAGCCATGAAACTGTCGAAAGCATTTCAGGCGGACAAATAGGCGCCAATAACTTTTCAAAGATCGGAGTAAAAGTCGGCTCGCCTACGATACCGCCGAGAATGGCAACAGCGTTGATACCGATTTGAATAACAGAGAAGAAAGGTCCGGGTTTTTCTTGGAGTTTCAAAACTAAATGGGCCCTTTCATCGCCCTGCTCTTCAAGCTGAGTTAGGCGGACTTTACGCGAGCCCGCCAGAGAGATTTCTGCAATAGCGAAATAACCGCCTGCAGCAACTAAAAGTAGTATTGCTATTATTCTTAGAGAGATGTCCACGATTTTCCTCTTAATCAGACGACATTATCTCAGATTGAGGAAAATACGCTAAATCGCTCAATCATAGATAAGGATTTGTCCTGTATATCTTTCTTATTTGTCTCCTCAACTCTTGGCTTTCACCGATGAAGTGAATCAAGAGGGCCAGTGAATTTGCGTCAAGCTGAAAACTTTTCCTCAATCTTCCGGCTTTCTTAAAAACCACCACCGTGTTTGCCGGAAGGACTCCTTCTCGGAAAAATTCATCCAAAGCACCCAACTCTCTGAGCTCATTGAATACATCTGCCGGGATACCGCTCAATTTTTGGAGCTCATCGACATCCAATGTTTCGAAAGTGGTCTGAATCTGTGTAACTAATGCTTTACTCATATTCTTCGCTCCTTAAAGATCGGCCCGCGGATCAAATGTTGAAATCTCAGAGAGCTTCTTGTAGAGCTCTTTCTCTTCATCCGTCGGTTTCGGAGGAACCGCGATGGAAAGCACCAAGTAGAAGTCGCCCGGGTCACCCTTCTTATTCGGGAAGCCTTTACCGGCTAAGCGAATCTTCTGGCCGGCTCTGGCACCTGCCGGTACCTTCACGGAAACTTTCTTACCGGAAAGCATCGGGATGACGACTTCTGCACCGAGAACCGCTTCATACGGAGCAAGCGGAACAGACAAGTAAACGTCGCGTCCTTCTACCTTGAAGCGACCGGATTCAATAATGTTGATAGTGATATAAAGGTTGCCGTTAGGACCGCCGTTATAACCGAGACCGCCTTTACCGGCCAAGCGCATTCTTTGTCCGTCAATTGTTCCGGCAGGAACCTTGATTTCCAATGTCTTAGTCACATGGCGGACAGTGCCGTCAGGCTGCTGTTCCGGTTCTCTCAAAGAGAGGCTTACGGAAGTGCCGTTGAAAGCCTGTTCCGGTGTAATTTCCACAGCAGCTTCCAAATCTTCACCAGCCATCGCTCTTTGTCTGGATGCTCTTGCACCTCCCATGGAGCTGAACAAATCGGCGAAATCGAATCCTGCGCCACCGAAATCAAAGCCTGAAGCACCGCCTTCACCGAAACCGCCAAAGCCGCCCCATCCCGGAGGAGGCTCAAAATTGCTTCCTTCTCGTCTTTGTCCGAGCTGGTCATATGCTGCTTTTTTCTCAGGATCGGAGAGGGTTTGATAGGCTTCATTTACGTCTTTAAATTTAGCCTCGGCATCTTTTTCTTTAGATACATCAGGGTGATACTTGTGTGCCAATTTTCTGAAGGCCTTTTTAATATCAGCCTCGGAGGCATCTCTTTCTACGCCCAATATCTTGTAATAGTCTTTGTATTCCATAATGACAAATCCCTTATAAGTCTTGCTAGTTTGTTCTTTTTTTAGCCATTTATGGCTTCTGCCTCGCTAAAAATGGGCCTATGGGTGAACCGGAATGCTCGAAGAGTCGTGTGAGACTCGACAAGCGCTGTATAAATCAAAAGTTCCGAAATTCTTTTTGTAGTGCGCAAAACACATCCTTTCCTCTTCCGACCCATTACCCAACGGATTTTCTCGGAAAATACAAATTTCTAGTAAAAACATTTGTTAACAGTTGCCATTGTGGTAAAAGTATTAATAGCTCAACCTTAAAAAGGGAAACCTCATGAAAAAAATTCTGCTTTCTGCCGTCGCCGCTGCGGCAGCTCTCTCTTTCAGCCAAGCCGCACTTGCGGGCGCCGTACTCGATAAGGTTAAAAAAGACGGCGTAGTAGTTTGCGGCGTCAATACAGCCGCTCCGGGCTTCTCTAATGCTGACAGCCAAGGTAAATGGACAGGTCTGGATGTTGATTACTGCCGTGCACTTGCTGCTGCAGTTCTTGGCGACGCCACAAAAGTAAAATTTGTTCCGCTGAGCTCCCCGCAGCGCTTCTCCGCTCTCCAAGCAGGCGAAATCGATGTTTTGGCCCGCAACACAACTTGGAACCTGACACGCGACGCTTCTCTCGGAGCCGTCTTCGTCGGTACAATCTACTATGACGGTCAGGGCTTCTTAGTACCTAAGAAACTCGGTGTTAAATCCGTTAATGAACTCAACGGCGCCACTATCTGCGTTCAGTCCGGCACCAGCAGCGAACCAAGCGTCGCCGACTACTTCAAGTCTCATAACATGAAGTACAAAGCCGTTGTATTCGATACCACTGAAGCAACTCAGGGAGCTTTCCTCTCCGGCCGCTGCCAGGTTTACACCACCGACATGAGCGACTTAGCCGGTGCAAGAACTAAAGCCGCTAACCCTGATGACTACATCATTCTTCCTGAAGTTATCTCCAAAGAACCTCTGGGACCTTCCGTCAGACGCGGCGACAACGAATGGTTCCAGATCTGCCGTTGGGTTCTGAATGCTTTGATCGAAGCTGAAGAATACGGCATCACTCAGGAAAACGTTGACCAGGTCAAGAAGACCAGCACCAACCCGAACGTACAGCGTTTAGTCGGCAGCGGCGAAGATATGGGTAAACTTCTCGGCTTGGATAAAGATTGGTCTTACCGCATTGTTAAGCAGGTCGGCAATTACGGCGAAAGCTTCGAAAAGAATCTTGGACCAAAGACTCCGCTTGCTCTTCCGCGCGGTGTTAACAATCAATGGACAAAAGGCGGTATCCTGTACGCTCCTCCCGTCCGTTAAGATTTAACTCCGGTTAAAAAATGGCGGGATTCCCGCCATTTTTACCCGTTATTTGGAAGTAAGAAAAAATTATGTCAGGACCAAAAGGTGATGCCTCTTGGAGGCTAAGAGAAAGACACAGAAAAATTAAAGAAGGTCTCTGGCAGGGAGCTTTGCTGTTAATTCTGATGGCTGTCTTCGGCTCCTTTATTTTCAATGTTTCTGCGAACTTATCCGCAAGAAATATCCATTCCGGATTTGACTTCCTCTTCGAAAGATCAGGATTTGAAATCGGTGAATCTTTAATCACCTTCAACTCTTCAGAGGCTTATTTCAAAGCTTTCTTAGCCGGCCTTCTCAACACGATCAAAGTCTCCGTCTTGTCGATCATTACAGCGACGGTACTAGGCATTATCGTCGGGTTAATGAGACTTTCAAAGCATCCTCTGATTAAATTTCTCGGAGCATTGCACGTCGAGTTCTACCGGAATATTCCTCTTTTGGTTCAGCTGCTTTTGGTCTATCTTGTCATCACCGAGCTGCTGCCGGATTCCTTTGACCCAATCCATTTCGGATCTTGGGCCGTGCTCTCAAAAGCCGGATTCCAATTTGCCCTCCCAAACGATTGGCACATTTCATTCGTAATCACAACCGTCTCCTTCTTTGTCTCCTGGCTGGCCCTAAGAGCCGCTTTTATTAAGAAATCAACAGGGCTGGTTGCGACTGTCAGCGGATTTTTGGGAGGCGTTGTTATCTCTCTTCTGACATGGATGATCTGCGGTTTTGTTTTCGGTTGGGATAAGCCGGAAGTTCAGCGCTTTGCTATCGAAGGAGGAGGCTCCCTCTCTCCGGAATTCTTGGCACTCTGGTTTGGATTAACGTTCTTCACCTCTGCAGCCATTGCAGAGATTTTCCGTGCCGGTTTTCTTGCGGTGCCAAAAGGACAATGGGCTGCCGCTTCGGCACTGGGAATGACAAAAACAGAAATCATCAGTTATATCGTCTTTCCCCAAGCACTAAAATTAGCCGTGCCTCCTCTGGCCAGCCAATACATGAACTTAACTAAAAACTCATCCTTGGCTGTAGTTGTCGGGTATCCGGACCTAGTTTCCATTGGGAACTCCACAATTAACTTAAACGGACAAGCATTAGAAGTTATCGTCATCATCATGTCCGTCTTCCTGACTCTGAATTTAATTACCGCAGTCCTGATGAACTGGCTGAACGCTAAAGTTACGAGAGGTACAAATGGCTCGTAATATTATTTTCAAGTACTCCAACAAGATTTGGAGAAGCTTTTTTTATTCTCCGTTGGCCTCCATTCTTACGATTGGTCTTATCTTGTTTTTCGGATTAGCCGGCTGGTATGTTTGGAACTGGGGCGTAGCAGATGCCATTTTCAGAGCAGACTTCAAAGCCTGTCTGCAGAATCACGACGGCGCCTGCTGGGGCTTTGTTACGGAAAAATGGCGTTTGATCATTTTCGGAAGATTCCCCTATGAAATTCAATGGAGACCTGCTTTAGCCACCTTCTTGGTCTTATTGATGCTGGTCATTTCGGCTTTCCCTCAGACCTGGACAAAACAAGCCTCTAAGTGGCTTATCGGTGGCTGGGTTTGCAGTTTGGCAGCCTTCTTTATTTTGATGAAAGGCGGTATTTTCGGCCTTGAGCGCGTGGATTCCGACAGCTGGGGCGGCTTGCCTCTGACAATCATTCTGACATTGTTGGGGATGACGCTTTCGGCACCTATCGGCATTCTGCTTGCTATCGGACGCCGATCCAAAATGGCAATCATCCGCAACCTATGCGCCGGCTATATCGAACTTATCCGCGGCGTCCCGCTCATTACCGTACTCTTTGTAGCTTCATTTATTTTTCCGCTGCTGCTTCCTCCGGCATGGAGAATTGAAGCCTTCTGGAGAATTGTGATCGGTATCGTGCTTTTCCAAGCAGCGTATATGGCAGAAACTATACGAGGAGGCTTGCAAACTATTCCGCAAGGACAGTTCTACGCTGCCGATTCGCTCGGTTTAAACCGTTTTCAAGTTTATGTTTACATCATTTTGCCGCAGGCTTTTGTCACGATTATTCCGGCGTTCGTTAATAGTTTGCTTTCCACTTTTATGGACACCTCATTGGTCACCATCGTATCCATGTATGACCTAACAGGCAGCCTGAGATTGGCTCTCGGAGATCCCAATTGGCGCAACTTCTTCCTGGAAGGATATCTCTTTATTGCCATAATCTATTTCGTATTCAGTTTTATCATGTCCAGGTACAGCATCTGGCTTGAAAAGCGAATTGAACGAAAGAAACAAGGCGCGCTTGCTGAGGCTAAAGCTCAAGCAGCATAAGGAATAAGACAATGCAAAAAGTTCATGAACATATCATCCGCATGTCCAGCAAAACCCCAGATCTTGCAGGCAAAGTAACACGTGATGATTTATGGATGGGGCTCATGTTTTTTGTGACTCATCCGGAAGACTTTATTTCCGTACTGGAAGATGCAGAAATTGATGAGAACCTTCATCCTGACGGGACAACTACTCTCAATAGAAAATTGAATTTCGGTCCCTACACCGTTCAAGACGTAGTAGAAACAATTCCGCAGGAGTTAATTAAATTCAATATTGACGAGACGGAAGCAATCCCACAGAGCCGCTTCGAAGTTCAGATTGAAGAACCGGAGGCCGGCGTTTTCTTCCTGCGATTTACGTATTTTGAAAATACAGAACACGAGCAGGTTAAGGGTGCTGAGCAATACAAGCCGTTAAGAATTCAAGCTTGGGAACAGAAAGACAAAGATGTTGCCAATAAGCTTCTTGAAATGATTGCTCAAGGAAAGTTCATTACCACAAAGCAATAACGCAAAATCCACAAAGTAAAACTCCCTGAATCTTTCGAGACAGGGAGCTTTTTATGAGCAGCGAACCTAAGGATTAGATCTTACCGACGAGGTCAAGACCCGGCTTGAGAGTCTTAGCACCCGGCTGCCATTTAGCTGGGCAAACCAAACCTGGGTTGGCTTCTACGAACTGAGCAGCCTGAACCTTGCGGAGGAGTTCCTTAGCGTCACGGCCGATGCCGCCGTCGTGGATTTCGCAAACAACGATCTTGCCGCTAGGATTAATAACGAATGTACCGCGCTGTGCAAGGCCTTCGCTTTCGATCATGACGCCGAAGTTACGTGTCAATGTACCTGTTGGGTCACCAACCATTGGGTATTCAACTTTCTTGATAGCGGCAGATGTGTCGTGCCATGCTTTGTGTGTGAAATGTGTGTCTGTAGAAACAGCATAGATTTCAACACCAATCTTTTGGAATTCTGCATATTGTTCAGCAAGGTCTTCCAATTCTGTCGGGCAGACGAATGTGAAGTCTGCTGGATAGAAGAAAACGACAGACCATTTACCGAGGAGGTCTTTGTCAGTAACTGTGATGAATTCGTTGTTCTTGAATGCTTCAGCTTGGAACGGCTGAAGTTGAGTGCCGATTAAAGACATGTTTGTCTCTCCTTTAAAAATTTCGGTCAGTCTAAGCCAGCATTAGGGTTTTGTCTAATGGACTACGTCTATTAACGTTATCGAAATTTTCTATCAATCTTCTCTGTCCTTGATGGTCACGAGGTTATAGAAAGTATCTTCATTTCGTAATAAAGAGTAAGAAAAGGGATATTGCTTAAGTGGTAATACCACATTATGATTTAGGGCTATTACCAATGAACAAACAAGGAATTTCAGATGTCAGATCCAATCAAACTTCCTCCGATTCCAAATTCTGTTGTCGAAGCCTACAACCAGATCAAAACCTTCGAACCAGTCATTAAAGCTGTTGCAGCTGCAAAAGACGAAGAAGAAAGAACGCTCAAGGATCAAGTAGAAATTACAGAAATTGAAGCCGCTCCTTTCCACGAAGAAGACAGAGCCAAAGATTTTGCACAAAGACTCAAAGATCTCGGCTTGACTAACGTCAGAATTGACCAGGAAGGCAACGTTATCGGCATTCGCCCGGGTACTGGCAATGGTCCTCGTTTAGCCCTCGGCGCCCACTTAGACACCGTTTTCCCGATGGGAACCAATGTCAAAGTCCGCAGAGAAGGCAACAAGTTCTACGCTCCCGGAATTTCCGATGATGCCAGAGGATTGGCTGTTATTCTCGAGGTTCTTCGCACTCTTCAGGAACAGAAGATCGAAACTGTCGGCGACATCCTCTTTACTGCAACCGTTGGTGAAGAAGGCAACGGCGACCTTCGCGGTTCCAAGTACTTGTTCAAGAGCAAAGAAGAACACATTGACGGCTTCATTTCCGTTGACAGTGCTGATGTTGAAAGACTTCTTCACGGTTCTACAGGCTCCCGCCGCTTTAGAGTTACTTTCGAAGGTCCCGGCGGACACAGCTGGAGTGCTTTCGGTACAGCCAGCGCAACTCATGCATTAGGACGTGCTATCGCTAAGATTGCTGACCTCGAAGTTCCTGCTGATCCGAAGACAACCTTCACTGTCGGCACAATCGTCGGCGGCACTACAGTCAACTCCATTGCTGCCTCCGCTACAACTGAAATTGACACACGTTCCGTCTGCAATACTGAGCTCAACAAGTTAGTTGACCGCCTGCTTCCGCTTCTTCAGCAAGCTGCCGACGAAGAAAATGCTCGCTGGAAAGCTGAAGGCGATGCACAGATCAAAGTTAAGATTGAACCTATCGGCGAACGCCCCGCCGGTGATCAACCGGATTCTTCTCCTGTTCTGATGGCTGCAAGATGCGCCATGGACGTTCTTGGTATTCCTCTTAAGAAATACACCTGCGCCAGCACAGACCAGAACGTTCCATTGAGCCTCGGCATCCCTGCTACAACACTCGGCGGCGGCGGAACAGAAGGATTCAACCACAACGTTAAGGAATGGTATGACTCCACAGATTCCTACCGTGGTCCGCAGTTAGCTCTCATGACCGTTCTCGGCTTAGTCGGAGTTAAGGGCAGAAGCGAACCGCTTCTTCCAAAAAGAGCATAATTTGCACATAGTGCATTAAAGGAACTTCAAGAGCACAGATTTTTCTGTGCTCTTGTGCTATCAGCCTCCGGAGGAACTCAATGAGCAAACTAACGATATCGTGCGGAGACATCACTCGTTTAGCTGTTGACGCCATCGTCAATGCCGCAAACTGTTCTCTTCTAGGAGGAGGCGGAGTAGACGGTGCAATCCATAAAGCTGCCGGCAAACAACTGTTTGAAGAATGTTTGCAACTGGACGGTTGCGCAACCGGACAAAGTAAGGTTACCAAAGGCTATCTGCTTCCTGCCAAACACGTCATCCATACGGTCGGACCTATTTGGAGAGGCGGTCACGCAAATGAAGCCGAGCTTTTAGCTTCCTGCTATCGGACCGCCCTAGATATTGCCAAAGAATTGAATCTGAAAACTGTAGCTTTTCCAAGCATCTCAACAGGAGCCTATCGCTTTCCGAAGGAATTAGCGGCAGAAATAGCCGTCAAAACTATCCTGGAACATCCATTTGACGGCGAAGTTCAGATGTGTACTTTTTCACCTACAGATCAAGAGATCTATCAAAAGAAATTGGACGAAGCCAGAGGCCAGAGCAACTAACTCTTCTGCCCACGAGTCACAAAACTTCTGTTGAACTAGTCAAAAAAGAGTCACACGCAATGTGTGGTCATTTGCTTAACTCTCAAATATAGGAAATGCGCTTCTGCCATTCAAAGGGAAGCGCATTTGAAAGTTTATGAAGTTTCACAGGTTTTATCGAGCCAAATGAAACTTCAACTCAACGGTTCTACAAGAGGATCAAAGAACTGAGGACGACGGTAATCATACCGATAGCCATGACAGGAATTGTCCTTCTTACAACTTCGAACGGGGAAAGTTCTGCAATACTGGAAACAGCAATCGTAACACCTGCGATTGGAGACATAGAACGTCCAATACCGCTGACTAATTGAACCGGGCAAGCCATCACAATCAAATCCCAATTTACTGCTTTAGCAGCATGCGGTAAAAGAGAGTTGAATGCAAAGAATGCTGCATTGGCTGAGCCAGTAAGAATAGAAGCGAAAGCCAAAAGTGTGCACATAACAATCAGCATGACGACACCGGCAGTGTTCTGCATAGAAGCAGCCCAACCGATGATGGTTGTAATACCGCCGGACAGCTTCAAACCTTCTGCAAAGACCAGCGCGCAGATGATTAGAGAGACTGTGGAGGTAAATACGCGGCCCATACCCTGGAAAATAGATTTGGTACTGGCAACACATTCTTTGAAGATTCTCTTAGTTAACAAATCAACCAAGAAGGTGATGATCATGCATAAGAACATGCAGGTAATGAGCTCAAGTCTTACGCCTGTATAGCAGAACTTCGAGAAGATGAATAAGAATACGATTGGCAGTACGGGAAGAATGGCATAAAAGCGAGGAGCATCAGGCTGTTTATCTTTTGCACCGGCAGCCATAAGTTCGCTTCTCATCTTGAAATCATCTTCAGTCAGGCGTCCACTGGCCAAATCCTTCTTATCGAAATATCTTTGCAGGAAGCCGTGAGAAACAGCAATAACGGCGGCAGCAATCACGCCGATAAGCAGCTGGCCTTCCAAGAAATATTCCATTGCAGAAATGCCTAAGAGCTTTGAAGTAACAATGGAGTTTGCAGAAGCAGGTCCTAAATCCAAGCAGCTTGCCGTTACGATGACGGCAGCAGCCGATACTCTGGAGACTCCTACAGCCATTAAAAGCGGATACACGGTGAGCATCAACAAAACGCCGAGGCCTACGGCAGACGGAATAAAGATGTTAATGAACTGACCGACCAGATAGGAGATGGCAAGAAGCGTATAAGGACTATGGATATAGTAAAGCGGCTTAGAACAAACTTTAACGAAGGATTTGGTAGCACCAATTTTATCCAAGTAATCAGCTAAGCCGGAAATAACCATAATTTGCAAACCAAGTCCGGCTAAGGTTGAAGAAGACAGGTTAGTTACGACCTGAACCACGTCAAGCAGCATGCTGTGAGTGACTTTCTTTCCCGTGACAAGAGGCACATTAGTAAATAAGCCAACGGCAAGCAGCATCAGAAGGCCTACAAGAAGCAACGCCCAAGGAGCATAGTATTTCTTAACGATGAGGTATCCGACTAGAACGATACCAACTGTAACGGTTATAAGTCCGAACATTATGGTTCTCCTAATAGTTTATGGGATATAGCGGTTTTCGATTTGGGCTAAAGAAAGCGGGGCTTTGACGACATATGGGAGCCCTCTCCGCTTTAAAGTTCCTGCACCTCTTTCATCACAGATGAACGTAGTACCGGAACCAACCAAGTTTCCGTCAAGCATGGAAACTCGGCCGTTTACAATCGTGGCAAAAGCTTTTTCGGCTTCGATATCCAGAATGGAAATATCAGCATCTGCACCAACAGAAAGATGGCCTTTATTCGGAAGGCCCAAGGCACGAGCTCCATTCAAACTAGCTTTCACTGCATATTCCGTCAAGGAAAGAGCGCCGAATTTGACGAGAAGCAGACCATTTTCAACAATCACGTTACGCGGATAACAACCGCCGTCTGTTGAAAAAGAATCCACAACGAAGGAGCCGTCAGCTCTTTTTGCCGTTGCCAATAAAAAGCGGCTCACTGCAGGATTGACGCTGAAACTGCCGACACATTCCGTGTTGCGCGCTTCCCAATATTGAACGCCTTCACGGCCGGAAAGAAGAACGCCGATTACGCCGGTATCGGCCAACACACCCGCAGCTCCATCCAGAATTGCCTTCTTTACACCTTCATAATCATTTGAGTACCCAAGCTTGAGAAGACAAGTAGTCGTTACCTTGCTTACGGGAAGATTGTCTCGGATTACAAATCTGGTTCCGTTGAGAGGAGACAGATAAGACTCAGAGAAAATATTGGGGTGCGCCTTGAGCAGCTCAATGGCTTCCAAAGCTTCATCTCGTTCATTCAGAACTTGGCCACGACAATAGCTATTTACATGAGCCACATGAAGAAAACGATCCGTACCGGCTGCAGCCACAGCCTCCCTCAGTCCCTCAATGTTGGAGCCATGTTTTGTACTTCCCACATGCCAAGCAACCCAGGCTTTCTTTTGATTGGCGGTGTCAATAAAGCTCTCACTAATGTCAAAATCCATCGGAAAATGGCCGCCGAGCAGCTTTATGCCGATCCCGCCCTGTTCAAGAGTTTTGTCTAGAAAGTCTTCTTGCTCGCTTAGAGAGGGCCGGGAAGAGGACAAAGTAAAACCTTCCCTAGCAGCTTCCAAAACTGCGATGTTTACACCTGCTCCTGTTTCAGAAACGGTAGAAAGAATATCTTCGAGGGGACCGGCCATATCTAAGGTGGTACAGACACCGGCTTTGGCAATCATTCTTTGAGCGTGCTTATGGCCAAGCACGGTACGCATATGTGTATGCATATCAATGATTCCGGGGATGAGAACTTTACCGGCCGCTGAAATTTCCTCACAAGAAGGTTCGCAGATTTCTTCAGCAACCGCTTTTATTTTCCCGTCTTCGACGGCAACATCTCTGAAGGCGTTGAGCTTATTGAGCGGATCAACCACTCGCGCTCCTCTGATAATCAAATCAGCCATGGTTTGCTCCTTGGAGTGGATTAACCTGATTCCAGTCTAAAGATCCTCCGGAATATGTCGATAAGAAAATATCTAAAATAGCAACATAGATTTCTGTTCTGGAAATAAGATGACTGAAGACCTGGACGTTTGGAAAGTATTCTTGGCCGTATTCAATGAAGGCTCGGTACAGGATGCCGCAGTAAAACTTAATATGGAAAGTTCTTCAGTATCGAAGAAACTTCAGAAACTTGAGAAACTGCTAGGTGTCCAACTCTTCGATAGAACCGGAAGACCTTTTCTTCCGACACCGACCGCTTATGAGCTGTTTCCCTATGCGGAGTCGATGATTCACTCTCGAGAAAAAATTTCCAATATTCTTTCGGATAGAGTTTGCGATGATTCTCAGATTATCCGGTTAATGATCGGCAACACGCATGCCAAATATATGCCGAAGATGATTCAACAATACGTTGCCCAAAATCCTAGGACTCGTGTAAATGTCATCGCTCCCTTAGATGTTGAAGAATTCAAGCAAAGATTAGCGGACATTGCTTTTATTTCCGGCGTTATCCCGCTTCCGGACTGTGTTTTACTTTCGCGAGGAAAGATGGTTTTTATGCCGGTTGCCTCCAAAGAATATCTTGAAAAAAACGGTCCTATCGAAACTCTTCAAGACCTTGAACATCACCATATCTTCTCGAGCCTATATCCGTCCCGTTATGCTTTTTCCGTCAACTATGTTTTGAGAAAAGGTGCGGAAGTCATGAACATCCCGAAGACAACCTCTATCCGGTGGAGTAATGTGGAAATGGCAAAACAGGCCGTTCTTCAAGGAATCGGCATTTCTCTAGGCTTTCCGCTTTTTCACTGCATTGACGAGATAGAACGAGGGGAATTAGTTCCTATTCTTAACGGCTGGCACCGGCCTTCCCAAGAGAATTATGTGGCTATTCATACAGACGACTGGAAGAAACCTTACCTTCGCCGCTTTGCAGATTACATGGCCAAGGAATTTGCCAAAACGGAAGCCTCTTGCGAGGCCCGACTCAAAAAGGCAGTCCCGAAAGCTCTTTATGACGAGTACCTGAGGTAGAACTGATTTGGGACACTTCTCCTCATTTGTTCTGTAGGCGCATCGGGAAGATCATTTTGCTAGGCGAGAAGCGCCAGCAGAGGCTGACTGTTGCTCTTATCGGCCAACTTTTTAATGAAAAAAAACCGTGAACCGCTTTTGCAAGTCCACGGGTGCATTGGCTTCAAGCAATTGCTCTCTTTAGAGAACAACGGAAGAAAAAATCACTATATTTTCGAAAAAATGCCCTGTTCTTCTAATTCTTATTTCAAGCTCTTAATTTGAGAAGAGAGACGGACAAGACTCAACGCTACGTCAGCAGCAGCT
Source organism: uncultured Turicimonas sp. (assembly GCF_902477955.1). NCBI lineage: Bacteria > Pseudomonadati > Pseudomonadota > Betaproteobacteria > Burkholderiales > Sutterellaceae > Turicimonas > uncultured Turicimonas sp. Next base: position 156,661 of record NZ_CABSJB010000002.1, read on the forward strand.
TCCAGTGATTTAACCGGGATGCATTCGTAGACGCTGTGGTAATTCATTCCGCCGGTAAAGACGTTCGGGCAAGGCAAGCCTCTAGTAGACAGACGAGCACCGTCAGTGCCTCCGCGAATCGGCTCTTCGATCGGTTCGATTCCTGCTTCTCTATACGCCTGACGGACAATTTCCATTACCTTAGGAGCTTGATCCAAATAAGGACGCATATTTTCGTAGCTGTCTTTGATAGTCAAACTTACTTTTGCTCTTGGTTCGGATTCTTGGATCTCTTCTACCAGCTTTTTCAGAAGTTCTTTCTTGGCTTCAAACTTAGCTTTGTCGTGATCGCGAATCAAAATACGAACAGTGGTTGATGCAACCGTTCCTTCAACTTTATTCGGATGGATAAAGCCTTCATAGCCTTCAGTTGTTTCAGGGGCTTGATCTGCGGGAAGCCGGCTAATCAAGTTAGCAGCCAGTTTCAAGGAGTTAACCATCTTTCCTTTAGAAAGACCAGGATGAACAACAACGCCGGCAATCTGAACAAAAGCCGTGGCTGCATTAAAGTTCTCGGTTTCTAAAGTTCCAATCTCGCCGCCGTCAAAAGTATAGGCATACTGAGCGCCGAAATGCTCAATATCAAAATTGACCGTTCCTTTTGCGATTTCTTCATCCGGCGTGAAGGCTACGCAGATTTTTGCATGCGGAATTTCCGGATGAGTTTTGAGATAAGCCATGCAAGCGGTAATAGCTGCAATTCCGGCTTTATCATCAGCGCCCAGCAGAGTTGTGCCGTCTGTAAAAATGATTTCCTGATTAAGGTATTTCTTAATTTCCGGGAAGGCTTCTTCTTTGAAATAGATTCCCTTCTCCGGATTCAGAAGTACGTCTTTTCCTTCATAAACCAAGATCTGTGGCTTTATATTGACTGCCGGAGCATCCGGAGAAGTGTCCATGTGAGCGATCAGACCAAGTCCCGGGCAATCTTCACAGCCCGGCGTGGCGGGAAGCGTTCCATAAACTACGCCGCCCTTCCCGATATGTGCGTCTCGCAATCCGGAAGACTTCAGCTCTGTGACCAGCTCCTCGGCTAAAAGCAATTGATTAGGGGTAGAAGGCTCTTCTGTGCTTTCTCTTGAAGACTGAGTCTCATAAAGAACATAACTTAGAAACTCAGGAACGATGTTCGGAAATTTTTTAGGAGTCATTTTCTTTCAAAAATAATTAAGAACTTTCGGCATTATTTGCTCGGGTTTATCAAATAGTCATGCAGGAAATTACTTACTCACATATGGGTAGATAGTTATAATTCTCATTATTTTTCATAAAGTTATTGTTAATTCTTGATTTTATAAATATCTTCACAATACAGCGTTATTCCCAATTGATTTAATTGAATTTCCTGATTTTTGAAATTAGCTCTGCTCTCTAACATGAGCCCGTTCATTTCAACTTTGCGAGACAAAAATGACTTTTAGTGCTTGGGTTGCTATTGCGGCAGTAATAGGAACCATCTATGGCCTTATTAAGCGGTACGAGACTCGTCTAGTACTTCTTCTTGCAGGCTTAGCCATGTGCGTACTCTCCATGGATCCCATGGAGGCTTTTCTGCAGTTTGATAAATCAATGACAAATAAGGCGCTGATTATCTCAATCTGTTCTTCTATGGGTTTTGCGGCTTGCGTTACGATGACTAAATGCGACCTTCATTTGGTCAGTCTTTTAACGAAGCCTTTAAACAAACTCGGTGTTTTGCTTCTTCCATGCTGCATGCTGGTAACCGGTGTCGCTTCCTTGGCAATCGGTTCCTTAGCAGGTTTGTGTGCCGCTATCGGCCCAACACTTGTCGCACTCATGATTAGAGCAGGCTTCCGTCCGGCAATTGCCGCAGCAGCGATTATTTCATCTACTCTGCCTAACTATTGGTCTCCCGGCTCAACTGACAACATCCTTGTAGCGCAAATTGCAAACATTGCCGTAATGGATCAAATCAACTACATCTCCGGCAAAATCCTTCTTTTGTTCGTCTTCTGCGTCATCGCACTGACAGCTATCTGTTTCCTTTTCGGGGACTACAAGAAAAACGGTACTTTCCAAGAAGCAGGAGCTGCCGACTCCGGAGAATTGAACCGCCCCTTACCAGAGCTTCCGGCTAACCCGAACATCCTTAAAGCCTTTGCTCCTCTTCTTCCGGTTGTGCTTCTGTTCGTAATCTCTTTGTGGTTCCCGCAAATCAAGATGAGCGTTGCTACTGCCATGTTAATCGGCTTCATCTACGTCATCTTTGTGACTAGAAGCAATCCTGCCGAATTAGTTAAGAAATTCTTTGACGGGATGGGTTCAGGCTACGGCAACATTATCGGCTTAATTATCGCCGCCGGTGTTTTTGCAGCCGGATTAAGAAGCTGCGGTGTAGTTACCGGATTCATTGACTACCTCAAGGACTCTTCAGAAATCGCAAAGATCGGAGGCTCATTCGGTCCTTATATTCTGGGTGTTATGACCGGATCCGGCAATGCAGCAGCTTTTGCCTTCTGCGAATCCGTTGTACCTCACGCCGCTGATTTCGGCATGAAGATCCAAGACCTCGGCTTCCTGACCTGCCTTTCCGCAACCCTCGGCCGCGTATCTTCTCCATTAGCCGCCGGCGTTATTCTGATTGCAGGTATTGCCGGAACTTCTCCAATCGAAGTAATTAAACGTTCCGCTTTAGTCAGCCTCGGCGCCATCGTTTTTACCATCTTCCTTATGTAACAACCGAAAGAATCAAAATGAAAAAACTCTCCATTGCCTTACTAGCAGCACTCTCATTTACTGCAACCGCTTACGCAGAATCTTCAGTAACCGTATACGGAAGAATCGACGTCGGAGTCGGCGCCTCGCACGTTGACAACGGCTTGGGCTCTACCGTCAACAATGTTGAAATGATTAGCGGAGGCGGTACCTCTAACCGCATTGGCATCAAAGGAACCGAAGACCTCGGAAACGGTTATAAAGTCAAATTCGTGCTGGAAAACGGCTTTGACTCCGACACCGGTGCAGAAGGCTCAGAAGGACTTGCATTCAGCAGAGAAGCCACTTTGCAAATTGAATCTCCTTACGGCATCCTCGCAGCCGGCCGCTCTTCCGTCCTTGGAACTGACGGTGGATCCTTTAACCTTCTTGGAAACGTAAATCCTTTCGGAACCGGCATCTGGGAAATTGGCAACCAAAACATCGTCTATGCCAAACTGCCCGCATCCCGCAATGACAATGCCGTTATCTACCGCTCTCCGGTTATGGACGGATTCCAGCTTACAACTCAATATTCCATGGGTGAAGAAGATCATGAAAACCGTTCAACTTCCGATCATTATTTCGGTTTAGGCGTGACTTGGAAAGGATCACAAGCTGAAGGTGTGGTCCTCTTCGAAAGAGTTAATGAAAAACTCACGACTTTAAAGAGAAATCCAAAAGACATGTGGAGAGTGACTGCCGGTGGAAACTGGAAACTCCAAAGCTTCACTACCTATCTTTCTCTGCAATACTTTAGAAATGCGGACGGTGTAGGAACTCCGGCTTTCGGCGACATGAAAGACCACGGCATCGGCAAAATTTCTGCCGAACAGCTCAAAGTAATTGACGGCCTTAAAGGCGGCAGCGTCATCTTAGGTTTCTCAACTCCTGTTCTCGGCGGAAATCTTTTAGGCGCAGCCGGCTATGTACACGCAGACACAGATCAGTATGCATCCAAACTTAAAGTTGACGGCGGTTTTGTCGGCTTAGGGTATCAGTATGCTTTCTCTAAGAACACTAAGCTGTATTCAGCCATTGGAGCCTCGGGTGCCAAATATAAATCTTCCAACGAATCCATCAAACCAAAGGCATTCTACGGAACACTTGGGCTTTCCCACTATTTCTAATCACTTGAGTATTTAATCTTCCTTCTGGAAGATGTAACTCATATAAGATCTAATTTCTCCCATTGGAAGAAGCGCCTCGTCCAAGGCCTTCTTCCAAATTTCGTTCTGTTCTATATCAATATTCAAAATTCTTCTAAAAATTTCTTCGTAGGGATACAACGCACAGGTCTCTAAAATCGACTTTCCGATATCTTCCGGCCCTTCATATTTTTTTAGAGCCGCAATCAAAAGGTTTGCTGAAAGGAATCCGAGCGTGTATTGAAAATCATGGTGAGGTCTCACCGGATTATAAAAATGAGGCTTTCTTGCCCAGATATACTGGTCCGTATCTGCCACGGTATCTTGGAAGAAGTGAGTCCAGCACGTTCTTGTCAAGTCGTTGATTTTTTCTACCGAAAGATATCCATTCGACCTCTCGGCGTAAATTCTTTCAACCAGCCGAAACCTAAACGGTATTTGGACCAAGTTGATAACCAGTCTTCTTAAGCCGTGCCACAATATTGCGCACCTGTCCTCCGGCTTTTGAGTGCACATGAGAAGATGCCGGAGAAGCAGTTCTTCGAAAAGTCTGCCGATAAACTCGCAACGCAATTCAGACAATCGTCTCTGATGGTAAGGGACCCGGAAAGTAGACCAACGCAAGAATGCATCTCCTAGCGTGTGAGCCGTTTCGAAAGCCCGATTAATATTTGCTTCGTAGTCCACATAAACGGCGACAGCTCGATCCGACGGGATTTCCGAACACCATGCGCCACCGGCGCCGCCTGAGTAATTGTGAGTTTCTATCCAACGGCCGTTTCGGCACTCTTCTAAAAATTCTGAAAAATTGGGAAATACATCTCGAACCGCCTTTTCTAATACTTGCAAAGTCATTTCAAAAGAACGCAAATGGCTCGGACAGCTTAAATGAGGAAGAGCCGTCCCGAACAAGGCCGTCGGAAGAGCTTGAGAGGTCTCATTTCCGAGGCAGGAACCAAGAAATCTAATCACTTTCCGCAATTCAGGCATTCGTTCCCAGTACGCAACATAAACAGCATCAAATGCCGCCTTCCCTATGTTCTCCTGGGATAAAGCGTATTCCAAAATGGTTTGGTTATTGCGCGAGGCGTGCAGGAGATGAGCTCCGGTAACTGAATTCAAGATATCGCAGAAAACCGTTGAATTTTGAGCAAAACTCGCCGAGAGAGCATTAAAAATCCTTTTGCGCTTCTCGGGTTCGGCGGTATTCTTGAGCAAAAAATTAATAGCCGAAGGCGAAGCTCTTTTAATAGAGCCATCAGGAAAAATCACCGTGGTTTGTATACTTCCTTTCAGGTGGAAGTAAAGAGAAAACAGCGGTTCCAGGACAAGCATCTCTACTTTGTTATCTAAACCTTGGGAGGACTCGGAGCCTGATTTTCTTTTCTCCTCCAACCATTTTTTTGCGAGTTCTGACGAAAATGTTTTCTTATCCAAGGCTTCTTGGAAGTAATCTTGTATTTCTTTGGAGACCTTCCGCAGAATCAAAGCCTTTTCCATCACGTTGACTTTTTCTGCTGAAATTTTGCTGTCGGCGGCGGCGATTGTTTCAGCCGCCTTGCAGCAGGTCATTAAAGTTTCTTTGAGTTTTTCTGTTTCTTCCAGAAGAGCGATGAGATTTTCGGCTGACAAAGCGTCCCGCGGTCTAAATGAACTCAGACGTTGAAGCAAAATTATTCCATTTAAGAACTCCTGCTTTTTCTCCAAGTAAGCGTCGCTTCGCAGATCCGCTAATCCTTTGGGCGACCAAACTAAAACCGTATGTCCTTTTTCCTTCATCCTTTATCTACTTGCTCCCACGAATATCTTCACCATGCTGCAACATCTTCAGCATTCGGCATTTATGAAAGTTCGAGGCTTTTATTGCTTCTCTTAGATCCTGGAAAAGATAAATTCAAAGCCCTCTCGCTAACCAAGAAAGACTGGTAGTTGCCCTCTAGTCCCTTCAAAATTCTTTCTCGGTTGAGTATTGATAATAATCATTAGTTATAGCCAACAAAAGTTAGTCTATAGAGCAAATACAGAAATAGGTGCCTTTCCTCAGTAAAAAGCACAGAGTTCTCTGCGTCAGAGCTCACTCCCCCTAAGAAAGAACCCCACGCACCAAGAGGACAAGCGGTTATTTCTCGAGTTTCAATATAATAAAAGAATCATCCAGGAGAGGAAAAATATGAGTTTCGACTTTGAAACCGCAGAACACATAGTCGGCTACTTTTTATGGAAGGCCGGCGGAACTATGTCGTACCTCAAACTCCTCAAACTTGTTTACCTAGCAGATCGAAAGGCGCTTTTAGAAACAGGAAAAACACTCACAGGCGACTCCTACTCTGCCATGAAACTTGGGCCCGTTCCTTCTTTTACCTATAACTATTTAAAACAGGATATGTTCCTGCCCGACTGGATTGAACATAAAAAATTTGATACTCGTCTAAAAAAAGAAGTAGATTCAAAAGATCCTCTGGAAACTTTTGAGCTGTTGAGTCCAATAGCCCAAGACATCTTGGAAAGCATTTGGGAAAAATACGGGAAGATAGACAAATATAATCTCTCCAAGCTTACTCGTACTATTTGTCCTGAATGGGAAAAATGCAAAGATGATTCTATCGAGCTAGCCGATATTTTAAAGGCAGAAGGCTACAGTTCCTCACAGATTCATTCGACTCTGGAGAGGCTGGCCGAATTTAAAAAACTTCAAGAATTTTCCAAGGAAATGCAATGATTTCCTCTCTCATGAGGAAAGAAAAGCTTTGTCCCTACTACTTCCGCAATCTCTTCGGTTTGATAGTCATTCAAACGTTTCTGCTCGGACAATATGCAACCCATGCAGTCCTCAGACAATTTCTCGAGCGCGGTAACCTATTCCGTGAACAGTTTCTATGAGCTCCTTAACTACGGTCCTTGCCAACTGTTTCCTGAGCCTCAGCATGTGAACATCAACGGTCCTCTCATCAATGCAAACTCCGTATCCCCATACTTTGTCAATAATCTGTTGTCGAGAATAGACGCGGCCCGGGTGTTGGGCAAAAAGCAAAAGCATCCTAAATTCCGTCACAGAAACTTTCAGAGTCTGATCGGCAACCTTAATTTCAAATTTTGTCGGATCGATAGACAAAGGGCCGCAGACAATCTTTTCTTCGGCCTCTGTACCTCCAGCTCGATGCCTTATTGCCACTCGAATACGAGCGATAAGCTCCCTTGGAGAAAACGGTTTGACCATATAGTCATCGGCTCCTACTTCAAGGCCTAAGACTTTATCGTCTTCCTGTCCTCTGGCGGTCAGCATAATAACCGGAATTGTTTTCGTCTCTTCACGATGTCTCAACTCATTAAGCCACTCAAGCCCGGAGCAATCCGGAAGCATCCAGTCGAGCAAAATAATATCCGGAACATGATTTTCGATTTTTCTTTGCGCCTCTCCTACGGTTGTCGTACGTTCGACTTCAAAGCCGGAGGTTCTGCAGGTGTAGGCGATAAGTTCTTGAATAGCACGTTCATCTTCGACGATTAGCACTTTTATTGGCATACTTGGTATTGAAAGTTTTGACTCGACGCCACGATAGCGAATCGATATGACGCTTCCGTGACATTTTGTTTCGTCTTCAACAGGCAAAAAAAATACCTGCAGTTTCTTCTACGCAGGTACCAGTAAATAAACCACCCGGATCTCACCTATCTGTATGCCATCCGAGGCCGCTTTTCTGTTTAATTTCGTACGGCTCTTGCCACTTCTGCTGCGAATGCCTCCTTGCCTTGAGAGCTGAGAATGGCATACAAGCGCATAGCTGTTAGTTGAGCGAGCACGTAGTTTCTAAATGCGTTGAAATCTTTTTCGTTTTGAATCCCGTACTGCTGTGCAGCTAATTGACGCAGAGCTTCTACACTCCACTTGCAAGCCGGTGCCGATAACACAAAGTCATGGTCAGCCAAATGAACCGCAAAACCTTCCATGCCGCGAGGCAAAGGAAGAGTCTTCTTGTCAGCAGCAAGATAACCGGCTTTAACCGGATCAACACCGGCAAAAATAGAAGCGGCGTCAAGCCATTTAACCACAGAAGCTTCACTCTTCGGATTGCCGGGATGATCATGAGCGCAAGCCTGAGCAACAACTAGTTTTGCAGGCAGACCTCGCTTCATGGATTCGGCAATACTAAGAACATGGTGCTCTCCGGTACCGGCACAAGGTTCTTCTTTTCGACTCGAATTGTCCTTATTCCACTGGAAAACCCATGGTTTGTGAAGATCGTGCAGCAATTCAGCAGCAACGGCTGTGTCAGCGTCTAATGCGCAGTTAAAAACTCCGTTGTAGTTTTTAAGTAAATCCTGAATGCTTAAAGTGTTCAATGCCACGTGTGTTGCCAATCCGCCCGGATAAGCGTGATGACTTGCATAGCCTGAACCAGGAGCACTCCAAAACGCCTGAGGAGCATTAGTGGTGCTTTCGCATACCGGATATGCGCTCTCTCTGCTCTCAGGAATATAGCCTTTAGCCTTCAAGGCTTTTGTCACAGATTCTTTATCGGCGCCCGCAATAGTTGGGGCCGGATTTCTAATAATCTCAAGAACGATTGCTCTAAGCTTTGCGTCTTGAATAGAGGCGGCGGCATTATTGATGACATTCATCGCAGCCTGTACTGCTTTGCTTTCTTGAGCTGCATTCGCAGGACTCATGGAAAGAATGTCGCTGAGAGAATGAGCACGAATTTCACCTGCCGCAGCCTCGGCGATTGGATTCATACTTCCGAGAACGCTGAGCACGGAAGCTGCCGCACCGCTCTTTAATAATTTTCTTCTGGATAACGTCATTTAATTCTCCTTAAGTAAAAAATAATTGATTGACAATGAAAGCCTAAGATTGAGTTATGAACGCTGAATGCAAGTTCTATGAATTTTTTATGACAACTACGAAAGAGGCTTGCGAGCAATGAGCTTGCTCTGAAGATAAGCACACAAACATGCCAAGAAAAATGTTCCGAAAACAAGCTGGAGCAGCTCAAAACTCAAGGTCGGATGCATCACAATGCCCGTCTCTCGGCTAAGGTAATAGGCGCAGATTTCCGCCTCTGCAAATGCAAGGACACACCCAAAAGCCAAAGAAACAGCTACTGTGATTAAGACAAGACTAAAAATAACCTTCCGAATGTAGGAGGGAGGAGCACCAAGCAGGCGTAATTGCGTAAACGAATCAGCTCGGAGAGCGGAAATAATCCAGCCTGAAGCTAAAACAACGATTAAGCCCAATACTAATGTCAGCAAATTCACCAGAGTTAACGCTTTTCCGGCACTGTTTAATACCGCAAACAGAGAAACAAGCACCTCACCGGTAAAAATTCCGGTTGTCGAAACAAAATTCTTCCTATTATCTTGAAAGGTTGTCTTGTTAAATTTCCCGTGCAGCTTATAAGCGTCCGACACACTCTTTGGTTTAACTATAACCGCTGAGAATCCCGGCAGCTTTTTAAGAGCCTCATCGCTGAGCTCCGGGAGACGGCCGCCGGAAAGAGGAATACCGTGAGCCTCATAAGAATATTCAATTGGAACTAATACCGCTTTATCCCATGGGGTCCCTGTTGAGTCGAGTACACCGACCACGCTTATCTCGCCGGCTTCTCGATGCTCGTGACGGCTGCCTTGCGACCGCCCGTGAGTAGAAAAGAAACGATCTCCAACTCTATAACCGCTTGCAGCGCCTACCACCGCTTCATGGCTATGAGCAAACATACGACCGGAGTGAAGAGGTACCGTTCCGCCAAAAGTTGCAAGAGATTCAGTGGTTCCGACAATAGGCGCCTCTCCTGCTCTATCACCTACTGTCATAGGAGCGAACCATTCGATGCCGGGACTTTTCTTTAACTCGGTAATAATTTCAGCCGGAACCATCGGCAATGATTCGTCCCGCAGGTAAACCGTCCCAAACAGCAAAGCTGTCGGACTGTTTTTTGCTCCGATAATTAAATCAAAGGATTCTGCAGCTCGCACAGTAGATTCTTTAATCATCCGCTCCGTCATCATTGTTGCAGCAGACAAAGAAAAAGCCAGTGCAAGAATTAAGCCTACGGTGATCAACAGTCCTTTGGAGCGAAATAACTCAGCCTTTACAATCAAGCTTGTTCTCATTTGAAGATTCCGTCCTCCAGCACACCTTTATTAAGATCGGCTACGTGAGAAAATTGTTGAATAACACGACTGTCGTGACTGACCATAATTAACGTGGCGCCAAGCTCTTCGACTACTCCCATCAAAGTGCTCATAACCAATTGAGCATTTTCTGCATCCAAACTGGCGGTGGGCTCATCAGCCAAAATGACTTTAGGTTTTTGAAGCAGAGTTCTGACAATTGCGACCCTCTGCATTTCTCCTCTCGATAGAAGTTCCGAACACGTTTGAGCACGCAGGTTAAAACGACCAAGAAGTTGAGCAGCTTTCTCCTTAAGTTCCCGGTCAATGCTCTGTCGAAAAGAAAAAGGAAGCAACACATTTTCCAAAGCCGTTAGTCCCGGGAACAATCGAAAATCTTGGAAAATCAGGCCCAAATTCTCTCCTCTCCACATATCGCGGGCCTCATCCTTAAGCAGACCCAGATCCTCTTTTCCCCAGAGAATCTTTCCCGATTGCGGAGTGATTACGCCGGAAATCAGTTTGAGAAAGGTGGTCTTCCCGGCACCCGACTCTCCTTTTATTCCGAGTCTTGCTCCTTGCTTGACGATAAGCTTGTTGCAATAAAAAACTGTCCTATTACTAACTCCGTCCGGAACAGTTCTTTTCGCCTTTTCTATCGTTAAATCAAAATTTGCGTTCATACTTTTCGAAAAGTGGCATCCGTAATTCGTACAAGACTGACAAATCCGGTCTTTGCATCTTTCTTTGAGCCAAGCTCTAAAGTCCCGGTCACTTCAATGAGCCGATTGTTTTGCACAAATTCCTGACGTTTCGACAATTGAACAACAATGATGCTGTCAGGCCAATCCTCATCGGAATTACAGAACGGACAGAGACTCACCGGCTCTTTCGTCAATACAAGAAAGTCTGCATCCGCCTTCAAAGGAGGAGCCATAAACCCTTGAACGGAAACAATCTTGTCCTTCAGTTCGGTAAGTTTTTTAGAAAAAGTAAGACCCAAGACCGAGCTAGAGGCATACATTTCATCAAACCAAAATCTGTTTTCTGCCGCGAATCCGCAAATAGGAAGACACCCCAATGCTAAAAATCCTCTTCGTTTCATGGAAAGCTCAATAGTTGTTAAGGAGCAGCCGGAGACTGAACCCGGCCGCTTCCCTATAGGTTTTTAATGACCCAGAGCCAATGCATCGGCCATGACGCGGAAAATTTCCGTGGAATTCATAAAGCCTTTGATTTTCTCTGCGTTCGGTCCCTGAGCTGTGACGACTAAGTCATCCACGGTATGAACTCCTTGACTTTCGCTGCGCGGGAGGTTGCCTTCGACAAAGTGAACTCCAGGTTGGTCTTTGTACTGAGCGTTTGCGACATAGTGTCCTTTCTCATCCTTTACAGCAGGTGTAAAGGTCTTTTCCGGGAAGGATCGATAAGTTTCGTAGTAGTCCGGATGTGCTCCAAAAAACACGGCCAAGCGCTTACTTGGAGAAAAGTCGTCCGGGAAACCATCCTTATCCTTATCTTCGTAGTTCGGATAACCTGCTTTTGCGTAGACGCCGACTTTTTCGCGCATATCGGTTCCCGGTTTGTTATCGTCAACGGTTCCCGCTACTGAAATTGAGTGAGTGTGGTCGCCTGTGACGATCAGAAGCGTATCCGGGTGCTTTTCACAGTAAGCCTTGGCGAGTTCGACTACCTTATCAAAAGCAATCGTGTCACCGACAGAACGGGTCCAGTCCAAAGGATGCGAATATTTATCAACTAAGCCGGCCTCGAGAAGCAAGAAAAACCCATTAGGATTCTTTTCCAAAACACGTACTGCCGCAGTAAAAGCATCGGTCAAATCCGGTTGATCGGGGAATTTTTTGACGGTATTTCCTTTCCACTGGTGTCGATCAATCCAACCATCCATGTTTCCTGTATGGAACAAGCCCAGAAGCTTATCTGGAACTTTCTCTCCGGTTTCTCGTGCTAACTCCGTTTTGTTGGTGACAAGCTGATAACCGTTGTCCTGAAAGAGTTTGATGTAATTAGTTTCGTCTTTACGTTTTGAGCCGAGAGTGGACTTAGGCAGGAAGTAAGCGGATCCACCGCCAAGCATAACTTCAGGTTTTACCTGGTAAAACATTCCGACAATATCGGCCTTATCAGATCTTTTTCTGGTGTGAGAGACGACAGAGGCCGGTGTTGCATCTTCGAGCTCCGCATCCGTGACAACGCCGATTGCCTTTTGAGTCTTGCGGCGGATCAGTTCGGCAATTGTCTCCTGCTTGGGATCGTCCTGACTTGCAGAAGTTCTGTCGGCATAGACGCCTAACGCATTCACGCTGGATTTATGACCGGTCATATAGGCCGAAGCAGTGTTGGCACTGTCGGCAGCGATGGTATCCACCGAACTAGTTCCGAGGAGCGCCATATGCGGCATGTCATCCATGGCGAGCGGTGCCTTGTACATACCGTTTTCTACGCCTTTTGACAGTATTCTGGCAGCGGTCCTGTGACCAACCGACAATCCATCAGCCAGAAGGATAATGACATTCTTGGCTACCGGCTTCTCGGCCGTGGAATAAAGCTCCCACGAGACGCTCTTCTCTCCGTCCGGTGTTTTTACCACAACGTTATATTTGCCCGGCTTTTTGATTTCCGTACCTCGTAAAATCAATGCGCTTGCATTTGCTTCTTCTTCCTTTGGAATCCATACGCTTTTTCCGGGAAGTGTCTCTTCAAACTTTTTCCCATTGATTTCGATGCTAACTTCATTTGGCTGATAGATTTTGTCAAATTCAACTTTGAAATCGAATTTAGCATTGGTCATGAATTTGGCCTGACTAACCGGATAAATTTCCGTAGCGCTCAGATTGCCGGAGGCCAGACAGAGCAGCACAGAAACGAAAGATAGAGATTTTGAGATTTTCATATAAATACAACAGTTAATTTAAAGGACTTCGCTTGAGTGCGAGTTGGAGAGAACGATAAATAACCGTTGTGACAAATCATTGACGGTTTAATGAACAATTCTTGAAGTTCTTGTGAAGGATTTATGACATTCGTCAACACTTTGATTATTAATGGGAAAACTCCAACATAGACTCAGGGATGAATGGAGAGGCTGCCTCAAGCTCCAAGACCAAGCCTGGCTCTACCGGAGTTTTCTCAAAACTAGCTCATATCTCGAGTCAATCGTCGGCTGTTTCTTGAGTTAGAAACCGCTTCGCTTGTGACAGAGCTTTGAATGGGACCTGGACAACCAGCCTCTCCTATTAACTATTGTTTCTTTTGTGATGTGAGGCAGAGACTGAAAAGGATCCTTGGCTTAATAAAATAAACGAAGCAGCCTCCTTGAAGTGATGGAAAGAATGCTTCGTCATATGGATTTTTACCTCTCCGCAAGGCGTCTACTGTTTCGAGCCTAGTTACTCTACCGGAGGAGGCATTAGCGAGGGAGTCTGGCCTTACGGCGTTTTCAAATCGAACTTATGGCAAGTATCACAAGTAGTCACGGACTTTTGATGACCCTTGTGACAGGTTGAGCAATCTCGATCTCCGAAGTGGTTGTAGTGCTGATTGGGCTTTACCTTTTCCGTACGTTGAGCCAATGATTCGTAACTGTCGTGGCAAGCCTGACACTGTGCTTTTCTCACCGGCAGAGCAGTGTTTCCGTCTTTGTGGCAGGCCGCGCACTGGACGCCCATTTTCTGGTGCCGATCAGCTGTTGTTGCTGTAGTGTCAGCTGCCCATGCGCAGCTTGCAAGGACTAAACCAATTGACATCCTCCTCTTCGTGAACGAAGAGGATTCCCTACCACCACTACAACAGCCGTAGCCTATTGTTG